>DATGXO010000135.1:0-8247 GCA_035298965.1 Opitutaceae bacterium
GCGGGCAACCGCGCGGCTTCTTCACGGGCGGGGCGCGGCTGGAGCTCGCAACCGGTGCGTTCGCCAGAGCTGGTGACGACCGGATCACGGTTTCGCACCTCAGCGCGGTTTTCGGTCTGGTCGAGGTATGCGCGGAGCTGGTGCAGTTGTTGGACGAACCGACATTCCGACAAGCATGGATCGACTACTGCACGCTCTACAACGCCCCGGCCGCCGAGCAGGAGGAGCGGCTCGGCGAGTGGCTGCGCGGCAACAATCTCCGGCAGGCGCACTCGCGGCTGACGGCGTTCGCGGCGCGGGTGCGCGGGGACTCGGCGTTGGCGCAGCGGGCTTGGCGGGAGTTCTTCGAAGGCGAGCGCGGGGATCCCGGTTTGGGCCGTCCGCCCGAACTGCGCCGGATCGACGGTCCGGAAGTGCTGCGTCCGGTGGACGAAGCGGCCTGGGTCTCGACGAACGGCACCGCGCAATGGGGGCTCGCGGCGATCCAGTGCCTCGCGCTCGTCGGCGACTCGATTCCGGAGGGCGGGCGATGAACCCGCACTGCACGGCGGTTCCGCGACGTGCGCCCGGAGCCGCCGCAGCTCTGACGGTCAGAGCAGCGTTCAATTGTCCGAACGCGCTCCGATTCGCAACTTCACGCCGGTGCCGCGATCACGGCATTCGAGCGGCGATCCTCCTCCGCGGCTCGAGCGGCGGCGACAAGTACCCCACGCCTGCGGTGGCGGCGCCTGCGCCGGCGTCCGCATAACTCTCCCGTTTCGTCAGCACAGCCATCCACCGTCATGGGTTTCTATTTCGAAGACCATCTGAGCATGCACATGCAGGCCGGTCTGCAGATCGAGCGAACGCTCGATGCGATCGTCCGGCGCTACCGCGGGGTCAACCCCCCGCACGCGCCCTGCTACCGGCCGTACTCACATCAAGGCATCGTGCGCGGGAAGGATTACCGCTACGCGGCGGACTTCCGGAAGGAGTTCCCGCAGGCGCGCAACGGCGCGTACGTCTATGCGTGGTCCCGGATCTGGGCGGAGGTGGCGGGTGACCTGAAGTTCGACCTCTCGGTCGAGTGCCCGACGGCGCTCTATGTGAACCAGCAGCAGGTCTTCCGCTCGACGATCTTCGAGGAGCGTTATCCGGAGAAACGGCAGCATCTGGTCCTTCCGCTGGTCGCCGGCTGGAACCACGTGGTGCTGCGTTTCAAGAAAACGGATGCCGGCTTTGGCGGCGTGTTCGGCACCTGGCTGGGCAAACTGCCGTACTATTTCCTCATGCCCACCGCCGATCGCTCGGGGCAGGAGGGTTGGCTCTACTGCGAACCTTGCGAGACCGAGCTGCCGGCGATTCCGGGCCGCGGCTTCGACGAGGAGTCGACCGGCGTGAAGTGGTTGCCTCGCACGCAGTGGACGAAGGCGCAGGCTGCGCAGGGCCAGTGCCGGCGGATCTTCGGTCCGGCCGCGGGGAGCGTATCCGTAGGCTGGACTCGTGGTGCGTTCCTGCAGGTCGGCGAGGGCGAGTACACGCTCGCCGGCCGGGCCCACGCGCCGATCACTGTCTTCATCGCCGATCGCGAGGTGCTCGCGGTGGCGAAGCCGGGCAAGTTCTCCACGCGCGTGCGGGTGCCGTTCGGCCACCATCCGGTGATGGTCCGCGCCGTCGGGGCGAAGGACGATTGGGGCTTCGAGCTCACATTGAGCGAAGCGACCGGTCCGGTGGCGTTCGTCAATCCGTGCCCGTTGCAGGGCCCGCCGCGGCCGTGGATTTTTGCCGGCCCGCTCGCGACACTCGACGCGGCTGATCTCCCGCGCCTGCGCGATCTGAACAAACTCGTGCGCGGCCGCGACGGAGACACCTACTGGCGGCTCGACGCGCCGGATCTGTGGGTTCGTCCGTACAACGAGAACGCGCTCTACGGCCGCTGGAATTATCCGCTCGGCGTCACGCTCTACGGCCTGCTGCACAGCGCGAAGCTCATCGGTTCCGCGGAGACGCAGGCGTACATCGTCGAGCACATGCGGTTCTGCAGCGAGATCTTCGATTACGCCATGTGGGACCGCCAGCAGTATGGCGGCGCGACGAACGTCCACCATCTCCTCACGAGCATCGACAGCCTCGACGACTGCGGCTCGTTCGGCTCCTCGCTGCTCGAGGTGATGAAACAGTTCGAGATCCCCGGCGGGCGCGCGATCGCCGATTACGTCGCCGACTATATCGCGAACAAGCAGGTGCGGCTCCCCGACGGCACGTTCTTCCGCAAGGATCTCATGCACGTCTTCCACGAGCAGACGCTCTGGGCCGACGATCTCTACATGAGCGTGCCGTTCCTCTGCCGCTACTACGAGCTGACCGGCGAGACGAGCTACATCGACGACGCGGCGCGACAGTTCCTCGGTTTCCGCGAACGACTGTTCATCCCGCAGAAGAAGCTCATGTCCCACGTGCACGATCTCGCGCGTGGGTTGGCCACCGGGATTCCTTGGGGCCGTGGCAACGGCTGGGTGCTCTTCTCGCTTTCCGAACTCCTCCCCGCGCTACCGGCCGACCATGAGCTGCGCCCCGCGGTGCTGGCGATGTTCCGCGAACTCTGCACCGGCGTGCTCGCGCAGCAGGACGAGACCGGCATGTGGCACCAGGTGCTCGACGAGCACGATTCCTACCCGGAGACCTCGTGCACCTCGATGTTCGCGTACGCGTTCGCGCGCGGCGTGCAGCACGGCTGGCTCGCGGACGCCGCGCCCTACGTGCGCGCTGTCTTCAAGGCTTGGGAGGCGCTCAACCGCACCTCGATCGATCGCCTCGGCAACGTGCATGGCGTCTGCCGCGGCTCGGAGTTCTCCTTCACTTCCGACTACTACAAGCGCGACCTGCTCTGGAACCTCAACGACACGCATGGCATCGGCATCGTCCTCCTGGCCGGCGTGGAGGTGCATCGCCTCTCGCTGCACCTGCAAGCGAAAGCCGCAGGCGCCGGGGCGAAACCGCCGGCAGTCGCGCGTCGCTCGCGCGGCAAGTAGTCGACCGACACCGGGGCGGGGAACCGCGGTGTCCATTTTCTCGGGGAAAGAGCCGGAGGGAGGGCGGGGGGAAAGAAATCGCCCTCCCTCCGGTAAGCCCGACGCCGGTGTGAATGCGTCGACTCCGCGATGGCCCCTCGCAACCGCACGGACTTCACGCGGGTTCGCCGCCCTCACGAGCAGCGCCACACTCGGAGCGCGGAGGCCGCGGTCGCGACTCAGGCTTCGCGGTAGGCTTGCTGGAGGAACTCGATCGTGCGGCCGATGGAAGCCGGGTGGGTGTTCTCCAGCAGGATGTCGATCGTCCGCGGCTGCGTTTTGAGCCAGTGCAGCACCTTCCGGTAGTTCAGGCGCCCCTGACCGGCGGAGAGCTCGCGGAAGTTGCCACCCTCGATCGTGTAGTCCTTCGCGTGCAGGATGCGGATATGCTCGCCGAGAAGCGCGTGGGCATCGTCGAGGATCGCCGACTCGCGCTCGCAGTTTGTCGACCACAGGAGGTTCACCGGATCGTAGATGACGCGCAGGTTGGGCGAGGCGATCTCATCGATCAATCGACGCAGGCGCTTGGGCGAGGAGATGACGTAGCGCTCGACGGCTTCGATGCAGACCACCGCCTCGCAACGCTCCGCCTCGCGCACGAGCTCGCGCACGCTCTCGAGCACGATCCCGAACGCCTCGTCGCCGCCGTTGCCGAGGTGGCGCGAGAAATCGGAGTTCAGCGAACCGGTCTCGGTGCCGACGATCGGGCAACCGAAGGACTTCGCGGCGCGGAGGTGGTGCTTGAAACGCTCGAGCTGTGGACGGCGCGAGGCTTCGTTGGCATCGCCGAGATTGATGTAGCAGCCGAGCACCGAAATATGGATGCCGTGGCGGCGAAAGGTTTCGCGCACCTCGGCGGCGAAACCGAGATCGATCCCGGCGGTGTCGTCGTCGCAGCCGGCCAGCGCCTTCACGGGGGCGAGCTGGATGCAGTTCAGCCCGTGGCTGGCAATCTGGCGGGCGAGTTCTTCGACGGGTAGTTTGCCGAAATCGTGGGCGCGGACTCCGAGGTTCATGGCAGGGAAGCAGGGGTGTGGAGCAGGAGCACGGCGACGGCCGGGCACCGCGGCGAGCGACAAGTTGCCGGACAGTCTGGAGGTGGACCCGTCGGCGCGCGAAATTTCGAAATGGAGTCCGCCCGCGGAGCCGCGAAGGCTTCGGCCGCCCCCCAAAAAACACCCCGCCCATGCGAATTCACTACCGCCTGTCCCTTCCCGGAACCCGGATGTTCCGTGCCGTTGCCCTCGTGGTTGTCACGCTTTCGTCCTGCTGGTCGGCAGAGTGTGCGGCCACGGCCGCCCCAGTCCCGGCGCCGAGCGCGCCGCGCTTGTTGGTGCTCACCGACATCGAGGCGGACCCCGACGACACACAGAGCCTGGTGCGACTGCTCCTCTATTCCAATGTGATCGATCTCGAGGGCTTGGTCGCGACGACCTCGACCTGGAAACGCGCTTCGGTGGCGCCGGAATCCATCCGCGCAGTGATCTCCGAGTACGGCAAGGTCCACGCCAACCTCCTCCTCCACGACGCGCAGTTCCCGGGGCCCGAGGTGCTGCAGGCGCTGGTGAAGACCGGCCGTCCTGAGTACGGGATGGGCGCGGTGGGCGACGGCAAGGACACGGAAGGCTCGGAGTGGGTCATCCGCTGTTTGGAGAAGGCCGACGCGCGCCCGTTATGGGTGTCGGTCTGGGGCGGAGCCAACACGCTGGCGCAGGCCCTCCACAAGCTGCGCGCGACGCGGCCGCGGGCGGAGGTCGACCGGCTCGTGGCGAAGCTGCGCGTCTACACGATCTCCGACCAGGACGACGCCGGCCCGTGGTTGCGGAAGGAGTTTCCCGGGCTGTTCTACATCGTCACTCCAGGCGGTAACTACAGTGACGCGACGTGGACGGCGATCCACACCGCGTTCCCCGGGATCGACAACACGACCGTCGGCAACCGCTGGATCGCCGCCAACATCCAGCAGGGACACGGACCGCTAGGCGCCGCCTATCCGGATGTGGCATGGGCGATGGAGGGCGACACGCCGGCCTTTCTCGGATTGATCCCGAATGGGCTGAACGTGCCCGAGCATCCCGAGTGGGGCGGCTGGGGCGGGCGCTACGAACTCTACCGGCCGGAGGTGAACGTGGCGGACCCGAAGACGTTCATCGGCGGTGTGCCCATCACGCCGGAGACGCGGCCGATCTGGACGAACGCGATCGACGAGTACACGCCGCCGCAGTTCGCCGAGTATGGGCGACCGGTGGTGGCCGGCGAAAAGACCTTCCGCGACGCCAAGGTCACGCTCTGGCGCTGGCGCGACGACTTCCAGAACGACTTTGCCGCGCGCCTCGACTGGACGACTAAGCCCTTCGCGCAGGCCAACCATCCGCCGGCGCCGGTGCTCGAGCATGCGGATGCGTTTACCGTGCGAGCCGGCGAAGGTTTCACGTTGAGTGCGCGCGGGAGCAGCGATCCCGACGGCGACAGCCTCAGCTACTCTTGGATCCACTATCCGGAGGCAGGCACCTGCAAGAGTGTGGTGAGAATGGATGGTGCCACGAACTCGATCGCCACCTGGTTGGTGGCGCCGAAGGTCGAGAGGCCCGAGACGCTGCATTTCATCCTGCGCGTCACCGACAAAGGCACGCCCGCGCTGACCCGCTACAGACGGGTGGTCGTGACCGTGATGCCGTGATCGAGTGCGCCGGTTGCTACTGTAGGCCACGTCGGCGCCCTGGGCTAGAGGTCGACCGACGGCCGGGTGACGAGCTCGGCGGCGGTGAGTTCGGCGATGGCGGCGCCATCGCTTTCGCGGAGCTGCGCGGCGGGCGGCAGGAAGATCGGTGCGCCGCGCTGGAGCGGGAGGATTTCGACGGTGAGTACGGCGCCGGGCTTCAGCAGGTCGGCGTGGCGGGCGAGGCCGATCTCGAGCGGCTCGCCGTTGCAGAAATCGTCCATGATGAACGTGTCGCCGATCTTCACCCGGGCGACGTCGCCGCGGTAATGGAGGCGCAGGAGCGGGTTGGCGGCGAGGTTGAGGTTGGCCGGGAGCTTGATCCGCCAGACGGCGGCGGCGGCGAAGTCGGCATCGCGCGGCGCGGCGGCAACGGGTGTGGGGCAATTGCGGCCGAGCCCGATCGTGCGCGGCGGGCCGGCGGGGCGGAGGGGCTCGATGGCGACAGGCGTGGTGGTGGACGTTGGGAGGGTGACGGCGAGCGGGGCGAAAAGGCGGGACTTGAGTTGCTCTTCGACATCGAGATGGCTCCACGGATAGACGAGGAGGTGGCGGAATGAATCGGCCGTAACGTAGCGAAAGCCGCCAAGGCTTTCGTCCGGGGTTGCATGGTCGAAACTCTGGCGAGTTTCGCTACGAGGTTCGGGCGTGATGCGAAGTCGGCCGCCATCGAACGCGAGTGTCTCCGCTTTGTCGGAGAGGAAGAGCCGATCATACCCCCGCCAATTTCCGCGCCAGAGGGCGAGAGATTCGGTATCGTTTAGGAGGACGATCTGGATCTTTTCGTCGGAGATGGTGCTGAGGCGGATCGCGATGTCGGCACATGGCGTGAGGTCGCGGATGATTAGGTGGCCATTGTGCGCTGGTTTGCTCGGAGGAAAGCAACTGGCGATGCCTTTTCCCTCGAACGCGAACTCGGCGGGGATGCCGGGTGTCTCGGCGAAGACGAAGGTGCGCGTGGCGCCGTCGTCGAGAACGGTGAGCGGCTGCGCGGTGGCGTAGGCGAGGGTGACGCCGTGGCCGAGGTCGAGGTTGAACGGCCAGAGGAACGCGGCGTCGCTCGGCACAGTGACCGGCTGCGAGGGGAACGTGAGGCCGAGCGGCGCGAGCGTGAACTGCACGTTGCCCTTGGGCGGGAGCGTGCGGCCTCGTTCGTGGTTGTTCACGAAGAGGAAGCCGCGGCGGCCATCGGAGCGGGCGGACCAGCGGAGGGTCGTAAGGTCGTCGCGGCCGGCGGGGCGTTGGTCGGGGAGGGCGACGGCGGTGCGGGCGAGCGCGGCGCCGAAGCTTTGCAGGAAGAGATGGAGGCGGCGGAGGCGGTGGTACTGCGGGCGGATCTGGCCGTATTGGCCGAGCGGAGCATGGAAATCGTAGTTGAGCACCGGCAGGTCGTTCCAATACGTCATCGCCGTCGACTGGTCCTCCATGAGCGTCGAGAGACGGCCGACGGGGTTGGTGCCGCCGTGGTACATGTAGTAGCCGGGCGAGGTGCTGCCGGAGCCGAGCTTGATGAGGGTGGTCGACTCGATGTCGAGCGGGTCGACGAGGATGCGGCGGTGGTAGGCGCTCATCATGCCGCCGCCGATCTCGCAGGTGAGATAGGGGTAGCGGGCGATGTCGGGCGCGTCGCGGGTCTCGCGGCGGCCGAGGGCTTCGTTGGCTATGTTGGCGTCGGTGCGGAGCGTGGAGAAATGGAAACCGGCCCAGTAGTTGCCGGGCATGGCGGTGAGCTCGCGGTCCCAGAAGCCCTCGGCGTAGACGCCGTGGAGCGGGAGGATTTCGCCGAAGGGCAGCGGCGTTTTCAGTTCGGGCCAGCCGGTGCGGGTGTAGAGCGGGGTGTCGAGGCCGGCCTCGCGGGCGATGCGCTTGAGCGTGAGCAGGTGCTCGGCTGGGCCGCGGTATTCGTTCTCCAACTGGATGCCGATGACGGGTCCGCCATCCTTCCAGAGCAGGCCGCGGAGCTGAGCGGCGATCTGTGCGTAGAGTCTGGTGGTGCTGGCGAGATAGATGGGATCGTCGGTGCGGGCCTGGCCGCGTGCGACGAGCCAGTCGGGCAGGCCGCCGTTGCGCACCTCGCCGTGACACCATGGGCCGCAGCGAACGATGACGTGGAGACCGACTTCCTTCGTGGTCTCGACGAAGCGGCGGAGGTCGCGCGCGCCGGACCAGTTCCACTCGCCTTCGATTTCCTCGTGATGGATCCAGAAAACGTAGGTGGCGACGATGTCGATGCCGCCGGCCTTCATTTTCAGCAGCTCGTCGCGCCATTCGACGGCGGGGTAGCGCGAGTAGTGGAACTCGCCCATGATAGGTGTCCACGGTTGGCCGTCGCGGAGCAGGCACTGGCTGTCGGCCGAGATGGTGGCGCCGGAGGGATTGGCGGCGGTGCCGAGATTGAATCCAGCTTCCGGAGCCACAGGCGGGACCAGCGTGACGGTGAGCGGCGCGGCAGCGACGGAGATGGCGGCGAGCAAGGGG
>DATGXO010000136.1:0-28372 GCA_035298965.1 Opitutaceae bacterium
ACCGGCATGTTCCGCCTCGCGGACGGCCAGAACCTCATCGTCACGTTCATCCTCGTTTCGTCGCTGTTCCTGCTCTGGGGCTTCTGCAACGGCATGATCGACGTAATGGATAAACACTTTCAAGACGAGCTGCACCTGACGCTCGCGCAGTCTGCCTGGGTGCAGTTCGCGCATTACCTCGGCTATTTCCTGATGGCGCTTCCCGCTGGCTGGCTCGCGGTGAAGCTCGGCTACAAGGGCGGCATCATCGCCGGCCTGCTGATGGTGGCCGTCGGTGGCCTCTGGTTCATCCCCGCGACGCACATCGGGCAATTCTGGGCGTTTCTTGTTGGCGTTTGCGTGATCGCCGCTGGTCTCACGTTCCTCGAGACCATCGCCAATCCGTACACGACGGTGCTTGGTCCGCGCGAGTCCGCCGCGACGCGCATCAACCTCGCGCAGTCCTGCAACGGCATCGGCTGGATCTTCGGGCCGATCGCGGGAAGCATGTTCTTCTACTCCGTCAATGAAGCCGGCGAGAAGACCGGTGCGCAGACGCTCTGGATCCCGTACGCGGCGGTGGCGGCGGTTGTGCTGGTGCTCGCGGGCGTCTTCTTCTTCGCAAACGTTCCGGACATCAAGACGCGCGACGACTACCAGCTCGGCGGCGACGATGAAGAGGCGGCTCGAAAACGCTCGATCTGGGGCCAACCGCACTTCGTATTGGCCGTGGCCGCGCAGTTCCTCTACGTCGCCGCGCAGTCGGGCATCTTCAGCTTTTTCATCAACTACATGACGTCGCAGGTGCCGGTGATTCCGGCCGCGTGGAATTCATGGGCTGTCGCGAAGATCACCACGGTGGGCGCCGACGGAGTCCGCCACATCACCGATGGCGGCGCGGCGACGCTCGCTTCGCTCGGCTTCTTCTTTTTCCTCATCGGTCGCTTCAGCGGAGCCGCGATCCTCCGGAAGTTCGCGGCGCACAAGATCCTTGGACTCTATGGCGTGCTCAACGTCGTCATGTGCGCGCTCGTGTTCCTGAAACTCGGCTGGCTCTCGGTCGCCTGCGTGTTCGGCAGCTATTTCTTCATGTCGATCATGTTCCCGACGATCTTTGCCCTCGGTATCCACGGCCTCGGGCCGCGCGCCAAACGCGCCTCGGCGTACATCGTCATGGCCATCATGGGCGGCGCGATCCTGCCGAAGGTGATGGGCTCGGTCGGCGACCACTACGGCATGTCGCGCGCGTTCATCGTGCCGCTGTGCTGTTTCGCTTTCGTCGCCTGGTACGGCTTCAGCTGGACGAAGCTCTCGAAGACCGAGGGCGTCGTCGGGCTCGAGGCAAACAAGGGCCACTGAGCAGCGGCGGATTTTCCGCAAAACGAAACCGGAGGCAGTCACGCCTCCGGTTTTGCGTTTTTCGGGATCGTGCGACGCACAGTACGCGTCACGGCGCCGGCGCGAGTTCAGCAATCGACGCCGTCGGTAGCAGGATAAGGCCGGTCTCGCGCCCTTCGGCGGTGTGGCGCACGGAGATGCCGAGCAGCCGGCCTTCGGCATCGAACACCGGGCAGCCGGGCGAGTACGCGCTGAGCAGCACCAGCTGCCGCGGCTTCTCGACGATGCCGATCGCCTCGACGACCCGGATCGCTGGCGTGCGCTGCAGGTGTTTCTGTGCGCGGGAGAGGTCGAAATACGTGCCGAGCAGCTCCGCGCGCGCCGGCGCGGCGAGGTCGGCGTGGGCGAACTTGCGCTCGGGCACGGCCGGGTCGGGCGCGATGAACGCCACATCGAGATCCTCGTCCTTGAGCACGATGCGGGCGGGAATCTCCGTGTTGTCGGAGAGGCGGAGCTTCACCTCCTTGTATTCGGGATCCTCGACCTTCATGTTCGGCGGCAGGCGCATGCTGCCCATCGGATCGATCGAGCCGAGCGACACGACGGTGAGGCCGGAGGGCGCGATGACCGTGCCATTAATCTCCCGTTTGATCTCGCGGGGCGGCTGGGCCTTGTCGCCGACCGACACGCGGACGACCACCACCAGCTCGACTTCGATCACGGTATCGGCGTGGTGCGCGACGATCGCGCGGCCGGCTTCGGCCTCCGCGGCCGGGAGCGCGGCAAGACGGGTTTGCAGCAGCGGCGCGACGGCGAGCGCTGCGAGAAGAGCGATGGGGAAACGTTTCATGATTTCAGGGGCTTGAGATCGACTTCGACGAAAGCGGTGCGCCCGTTGCGCGAGATGCGCAGCAGCCAACGCTCGGCGCCGCTGCGGAGCGCTTCGTCGCGGGCTTGGCGGAAGGCGGCGACATCGGAGAGCGGCTGGCCGGAGGCCTCGAGCAGCAGGTCATCGTTGCGCAGGCCGGCGAGAGCGGCCCAACCGGCGGCGATGAGGTTCTGCAAAATCAGCCCACGCTGCTCCATCGGGAGCTGCAGCCGGGTGCGGTCTTCGAAGGCGAGTTCGCGTACGGTGAGCTCGAGCACGTCGTCCTCGTAGCTCTCCAGTTCGGCGGCAGGAATCGGTTGGCGCTCGAGCGTGATCGGCAATTTCAGAAGCGTGCCGTCGCGCCAGAGGGAGAGCTGCACCTCGGAGTCGACGCGGTAACGACGGACTTGGCGCGCGAACGAGTCGAGATCCTCCGCCCGGCGGGCCGTAACGATCTCGGCGTCGATCTTGAGGATGATATCGCCCACACGCAGGTCTGCGGCGGCCGCGCGTGTGCTGGCGTGCACTTGCGTGACACGTACGCCGGAGTCGGCCTTGACGCCGAGGCGGCTCGCGAGTTTCGCGGTGAGCGACTGCACGTTGACGCCGATCCACGCGCGGCGGGCTTGCGGGGTGGGCCGCTGGGTGTCGGCGATGCGGAGATCGACGACGGCGTTGATCAGGCCGCCGTCGCGGCGGAGCGCAACAAGCACATCGCGGCCTTTGGTCGGATCCGTGAGCAGCTCGGTCGTGGCGGTGCGGAGGTCCGCGAGCGAGGCGACGGGATGGTTGTCGACGGCGATCACGACATCGCCGGAACGCAACTCCGGCTCTGCCTGACCGGCGGGGCCTCCGGGGCGCACGCTCTCGATCCAGACGCCGGCGGTGTCGGGCAGGTGCTGTTGACGGGCGAGTTCGCGGGAGACGTCGCGCAGGACGGCGCCCCACGTGCGTTGCTCGAATGTGCGCTGCTGTGCCGGCTCGCGTGGGGTGAGCACGACTTTTGCGGTGCACGTGCTTTCGCCGCGGCGGTACGCAAACGTGAGCGTGGCGCCGGGCGGGGCGTCCATCTCGAGCGAGTAGAAATTGGCGACGGCGACCTCCTCGCTGCCGCCGATCGGGTGACCATCGCAGGCGGTGAGCAGATCGCCCGGCTGCAGGCCGGAGGCGGCTGCTGGCGAGCCGGCTTCGACATCGGCGACGAGCACGCCACCGCGAGCGCGCTCCGCTTCGAGCGGTGCCTGCACGGTGAGCCCCGACCAACCGCGCAGCACGCGGCCGTGGGCGATGAGATCGTCGGCGATGCGGCGGGCGAGATTACCCGGAATGGCGCCGCCGAGACGGGCAATGCCGATTTCATTGATGCCGACGATCCGGCCGTCGCGATCGACGAGCGGACCGCCGCTGTTGCCCGGAAAGATGCTGGCATCGTGAAGAATCCAACGCACGACGAGGCCTACGTTTTCGCCGTCGAGCACGATGCGCGCCTCATCGGGCGGCACGAGCGCGGCGTTGGCGACGATGCCGCTTGTGACCGATTGCGCGAGCGATGCAGGACTGCCGAGCGCCCACACGGAGTCCCCGGGTTGAAGTCGGCTGGAGTCGCCGAACGCAGCGACCGGCAATGGCGTCGCTCCGGCGGGACGCGTGGTGAGGTCCAGTTTCAGCACCGCGAGATCGCTGAGCGCATCGAGACCGATGCAGCTCGCGTCGAGCACGGTACCGTCGGTGAGGTGACAGCGGTAGTGATCGGCGTCGTCGGCGACGTGGTAGTTCGTCAGCACGTGGCCTTGGGCATCGAGGATCGCGCCGCTGCCGCTCACGCGGGCTTTCACCATGCGACCGTGGTTCGGATTGCTTCGGATCGCCTCGATGCGCACGACCGCGCCGAGCGTGCGCCGCACCGGCGAATCGGCGAGAGTGGCACCGGGTTCGGAGACCGACTTGTGACAACCGGGCGTGCACAGACCGAGGCCGGCTGCGAGGGCGCACAGCGCCATGGGGAATCCACCACGTAGAGATCTCATTTGGGGTGAGGACGGGAGATGAAGAGTCGTGACCCCGAACGACGCAACCGGTTCCCGGCGGAGGGTTCAGCCGAGCAGCAGTGCCACTTGGTAGCCGGGGCCGTGCACGCCTTCGATCAGGATCCCTTCGACATCGGCGGTCTTCGACGGACCGGTGACCCAGATGACGTTCGGGTCGGCGGGCAGCGCGGCGACCGCCGACGGGAGATCAGGGAAGATCTGTTCGCGGCGAACAACTGCGATGTGCACCCAAGGCGCGAGCGCGCCGAGGCGGCGTGACGTGCCGCGATCGGAGAGGATCAACGTGCCGGTCTCCGCGATCGCTCCGGTGGCCGCGGTGATGCCGAAGTCGTACTCGTCGATGCGGGCGCGATCGAACTCGGTCTCGACCTGGATGCTGGCGGGAAACGCGGCGCGGAGCTGCGGCCAGAGCGCGGGATCGCAGTAGCCGCGTTTCCAGTTTCGGGATTCGAGGAGGGTGACGAGCTCGGCGGTGGAGGCGAGCGGCGTGCCGTTCACGGCTTTCATCCGCTCGGCGAAGAGCGACCAGACATCGATCACGCCGAGCGCTTCGCGCAGGACGACGAGTTCGCGGTCCCATTCGGGCAACGGCGCGCGCGCGGTGAGCGGTGCGAGCGCGGTGCGGACGCGGGAGAGGATCTGTTCGCGGGAGTCGCTCATAGCGGGGAACGGAAGTGCGGGCAGGACACAGAGTTCACGGAGAGGGAGAGGAGGTCACAGAGAATGGAAGAAGGATGAAGGTTAACCGCAACGAACGCAGAGAGGCGGATGAGGGGAGTTCTCTTTGTGTTCGCTGCGTTCTGTGCGGTTAGAAGTTCCGGGCTTGGGAAACTGTAGCAGGGATCGGTGATTCCAGACCGGCTTCAGCGAAGCCGGCTACAGCGGAGGAGCTCAGGATTTCTTGCGGTTCTTCATCCAGCGGCGGAATTCGCCGCCTTGCCAAGCGGGCAGGGTGCGTTTGTCGGTCCACGCGTGCAGCGCGGGGACGGGGATCAGTTTGTGCGGCACGAGATCGAGCAGTTTGCCGCCGGCCAGCGCGGTTTTCCATGCCGCGGAGCTCGCGGCGAGTACGGCCCAGCCGCCCATCCGTGGCGTGCCGGCGGAGGCGAGCGAGGCGTGTTCGCGCTTGGCCTTGTCGCGCAGGCGCAGGAGCAGGTCGGGGATCGGGATGTCGACGGGGCAGACTTCGTTGCAGGCGCCGCAGAGCGAGGAGGCCTTCGGCAGATCGGCGAGCTCGGGGAAACGTTTCCCCGCGAGCAGCGGCGAGAGCACAGCGCCGACCGGTCCCGGATAGACGCTGCGGTACGCGTGGCCGCTGGCCTGGCGATAAACGGGGCAGACATTCAGGCACGCACCGCAACGGATACAGCGCAGGATCTCGCGGCACTCGCTGGCCAGGACCTCCGTGCGGTTGTTGTCGACGAAGATGACGTGCATCGCCTCGGGACCGTCGGGCTGCGTGGTCGCCTTCGGTCCGGAGATGAACTCGGTGTAGACGGTGAGCTGCTGCGCGGTCGCGGAGCGGGCGAGGAGGTTGAGGAAGAGCGCGAGGTCGCGGTCGCGTGGCACCAATTTCTCGATGCCGACGAGCGCGATGTGGCACTTCGGCGCGGCGAGCGAGAAACGCGAGTTGCCCTCGTTGGTCACGACGACGAGGCGGCCGCTCTCGACGGAGACGAAGTTCGCGCCGGTCAGGCCGACATCGGCGGAGAGAAATTTGTGGCGGAGAAACTTCCGCGCGCGGCGGGTGATCGTCTCTGGGTCGTCGTTGTAGTCGCCGAGGCCTTCGCGTTCGAAACTCGCGGCGATCTCGCGGCGGTTCTTGTGGATGATCGGGCGGACGAGGTGGCTCGGGTGGTCCTTGTCGATCTGGACGATGAACTCGCCAAGGTCGGTCTCGAGCGCCTCGATGCCGAATTTTTCGAGGTAGTGCGCGAGCTCGATCTCCTCGCTCACCATGGTCTTCGCCTTGACCATCTTTGTCGCGCCGCGTGCTTGCATGATCTTCAGCACGGTCGCACAGGCTTCCTCGCCGGTGGCGGCCCAGTGGACCTGCGCGCCGTTGGCCTTCAGCTTGGCTTCGACCTGCGGCAGGTAGGTATCGAGATTCTCGACGACGTGCTGCTTGATCTGGCCGGCGAAACGGCGGAGCTGGTCGGCGTCGGCGAACTGGTCGAGCAGCATCTTAGCGCGCTTCTCGTGGGTGGCCTTCGTGGCCTGGTAGACCGCGGCGCGTTTCTCGGCCGGCATGCCGGCGACGACCTGATCGATGGGTTGTTTGGCCATGGGGCAATAGCGAGTAGCGGATAGCGAGTAGTGAGTAGGCGGAGGTGACTGTGGGTGTAGCGGGCCGGATGCTCGCTACTCACTCCTCGCTACCGGCTGCTCTATTCTTCAGCGCGTCGCGCAGGACCTGCGCGAGATGGCGCGTGACGACGGGCTGGCCGCCCTTCTCGGCGAGGCCGCCGAGGTGCATCATGCAGCTCATGTCGATGCCGACGAGGACATCGGGCTGCACGGCGCGCACGTGCTCGAGCTTCAGCGAGCCCATGCGGGTGGAGACGTTGGGAAACGCGACCGAGAACGTGCCGCCGAAACCGCAGCATTGTTCGGCCTCGCCGATCGGCTCGACGGTCGTGCCCGCGATCGAGGAGAGCAACGTGAGCGCCGCCGCGCCGGAATCGGTGCCGCGCGCGTGACAAGAGCGATGGAACGCGAGACGCGCGTCGTAGCGGCCGGGCCACTGTTTCACGCCGAGGGCGTTGACGATGAAATCGGCGAGCTCCCAGGTGCGGCCGGCGAGCTGCTGGACGGCAGGCAGATCGGGCTCCTTCTCGAATTCGAGGAGCGCGCCGTGAAAGAGCATCGCGGCGCAGGAGGCGGATGGGACGACGACCGGCACCTCGCCGGCGAAGGTCTTCAAGGCGTGACGCACGACCTTGCGCGAGGCGGCCCAGTCGCCGCCGTTGAAAGCCGGTTGGCCGCAGCATGTCTGCGCCCCGGGAAACTCCACGGCGCAGCCGAGGAATTCGAGCACCTCGACGGTGGCACGGGCGGTGTCGGCGAAGAACGCGTCGCACAGACAAGTGGCCATGAGTTGGACACGTTTGTCGGCGGCGGGGTGCTGGCGGGGAGGCATCGGAGGTTTGCGATTTGAGATTGCCGATTGCGATTCGGCGGTGGCGATGGGGGCTATCTGCACTGTGGCGCCTTTCGGGGGCACGGCGATGGCGGAGTAGCTGCTCTCGCGAGCAGCTCCACAACTGAGCTCAGCGCTTAGCGAGGACGCTCTTCTCGTACCGGGCGACATCCTTGAGCCAATCGGCACCGGCGGGCACGCCGGCGCGGGCGCAGAGCTCGTCCCACACGGCGCCCCACGGGAGCGATTTGGTGAGCTCCATGAGCGCGAGACGTTCGTGGCCGCGGCCGGCGGTTTCGGCGGCTTGGATCTGTTTGGTCGGATCGAGCAGCCCGGCGAGGATCGCCTGACGGGTGGCGCGGGCACCGATCACGTAGGCGGCGAGGCGGTTGATCGAGGCGTCGAAGAAATCGAGGGCGACGAAGACGCGATCCCAGGCGTCGCCGCGGGCGATCTCGAGGAAGAGGTTGCGCACGGCATCGTCGAGAATGACGACGTGATCGCTGTCCCAGCGGATCGGGCGGCTGGTGTGCAGGAGAATGCGCGGATGGAACTGCATGAGCGCGGAGACCTTGTCGGCGACGGACTCGGTCGGGTGGTAGTGGCCGAGGTCGAGGCAGAGCACGAGGCCCTGTTTCTGCGCGTAGCTGGAGTAGAACTCCTGCGAGCCGACGACGTATTCCTCGCTGCCGAGGCCGAAGAGTTTTCCTTCGACGGCGTCGACGCAGAGCTTCCGGTTCACGGTCTTGTCGGCGAAGATCGCGTCGTAGGATTCCACGAGCCGGGCGCGGGGGCTCCAGCGATCGGCCGGGGCGTCCTTGGCGCCGTCGGGAATCCAGTGATTGATGACGCAGGGCGAGCCGAGCTTCTGCGCAAAATGCTGCGCGATGTGGCGGCAAGCCTTGCCGTGATCGATCCAGAAGTTGCGGATCTTCCTGTCGGGATGGGAGAGCGTGAAGCCGTCCGCGGCCTTCGGGTGGGCGAAGTAGGTCGGGTTGAAATCGAGGCCGATCTTCCGCGACTTCGCCCAGCCGAGCCAGTTGGCGAAATGTTCGGGAGCGAGCTCGTCGCGGTCGACGACGGCGCTGCCGGTCTCGGCATAGAATGCGTGGAGGTTGAGGCGCTGTTTGCCGGGGAGAAGGGCGAGCACGGCGTCGAGGTCGGCTCGCATCTCGTCGCCGTTGCGCGCCCGGCCCGGATAACCGCCGGTGGCCATGATGCCTCCGCCGGTGACGCCTTCCTTGGGTGTCTCCAAGCCGCGGACATCATCGGCCTGCCAGCAGTGGAGCGAGACGGGGATGGAGAGCGCTTTCGCGATCGCTGCTTCGGTGTCGATGCCGAGATCGGCATAGGCGGCGCGGGCGAGCTTGTACGCGGCGGAGATTTGTTTGGCGGAAGGCATGGGGGAATGCGGAACGCGGATTGCGGAAGGGGGAATCCGGAAAGGGGAAATGTGGAAGTCGGGAAATCAGGAACGGGACGGGCGGTGTGGCGCTGCTCGCGAGAGAGGCGACTCCGGAGAGCTGCTCTCGCGAGCAGCGCCACGCGGAGGTCAGCGGCGCGGCGTGTACGTGGTGGAGTCGAGCGTGCGGGCGAGGGCGGCACGGAAGGCGGCTTTGCTCTTCACCGCGCCGAGGGCGATGAGCTGGCTGGCGATGTTGCCGACGGCGGTGCCTTCGAGGCTGAACGACACCACGGGAATGCCAGCGGCATCGGCGGTCGCCTGGCACATGAGCTTGTTCCGCGAGCCACCGCCGACGACGAGGATGCGGTTGAACTTCCGGCCGGTCATCTTCTCGAAGGCCGCCTTGGCGTTGGCGTGGCCTTGGCCGAGCGAATCGCAGATGAGGCGCAGGTAACCGGCGAGATCCTTCGGCGGCTTCGCGCCGCGGGCCTTCAGGTGGGCGTCGATCGCGGCGCGCATCGAAGGTGGGTTGGCGAAGGCGGGATCGGCGACGTCGAGCAGATGTTTCGGCGCCGGGAGCGCGGCGGCGGCGGCGTTGAGCGCAGCGCGTTCGTCCTCGGTTTTCGGGCGCGTTGGGAACTCCTTCATCACGCCCTCGAGCAGCCAGAAGCCGATGATGTTCGTGAGCGGGCGATAGCGGCTGTCGCCGATGCGCTCGTTGGCGACGCGCGCCTTGAGGGCGGCGGGGCCGAGCACGGGTGTGTCGCTCTCGAAGCCGACGAGCGACCAGGTGCCGGAGCTGAGGAAGAGATCGGCGCCATCGGGCGCGGCGGGCATGGCGTCGTAGGCGGCAGCGGTGTCGTGGCCGGGGGCGACGATGACTTGCGCGGCGGCGAGCTCGTGGAGCGCGGTGACCTTGCCGAGGCGGGTGCCAGCGAGGACCGGTTTGCTGAACCACTTCTCCGGAAGGCCGAAGTGACGGAGTGCAGTGCGCGACCAATCGGTCGAGTTCACGTCGAGCAGCTGCGTGGTGCTCGCAATAGTGAGCTCGTTCTCCATGTGGCCGGAGAGCAGGTAGTTGAAATAGTCGGGCAGGAAGAGGCAGCGCGCGGCGAGTTTCCGGAGCTCCGGGCAGCTTGCGACGGTCTCCGCGAGCTGGAGGCTGGAGTTGTAGAAGACGTTCGGGATGCCGGTGGCGGCGTAGATCTTGGCGAGGTCTGCCTTGGAGTTCGCGAGACGCTTCAGCCCGGGTTGGGTGCGGGCGTCGCGATAGGCGTGCGCGGGGAAGACGAGGCGCCCGGCGGCGTTGAGCAGGACGTGGTCGACGCCCCAGGTGTCGACGCCGACGGAGGCGATCTGCGGAAACTGCGCGGCGGCTTTGCGCAGGCCGGTCTGGATTTCGGACCAGAGGCCGGCGACGTTCCAGTAGTCGTGACCACCGAGTGACTGGAAGGCGTTCGGGAAGCGGTGGACCTCGGTGAGCGTGAGCTGCGCATCGGCCCAAGTGCCGACGATCACGCGGCCGCTGGTGGCGCCGAGATCGACGGCAGCGCAGTGGATGCGACGGGAGGAGGAACGACGGGGCGTCATGGAGGATTCAGGCTAGGCGACGGTGGTAGAGCTGGGCGCCGCTGGGGGGCGAACTTGATGGTTGCGTGGTACGAGGGAAGATCGGGGAACCTCGGACGGTTCGGAGATGGGTCGCGGCGATGTCAGCGCACGGCCCACTCGAAGAGGGAGGGCGTGGGCGCGGAGTCGGCGGGGAACGTGAGCCGCAGAAATCGTGCGCGGCCGGAGTATTCGATCAGCACGGGCGAACCCAGCACGCCAGCGGCACCGGTATCGCGGAGTGTGGTCCAGTGGGTGCCGTCGTCGGACTGCTCGATGAGAAAACGATACGGTTTCCAGGCGTACTCGAAGAGGAGTTCCTGGGTGGTGAACGACCGCACGGAGCCGAGATCGAGCTGGATCCACGCGGGCGTCTTGCCGTCGGCGGCGGACCAACGCGTGGCGAAGTTGTCGTCGAGGATGTTCGCCGCTCGGGTGGCCGCGGTGGCCTCGCTGCTGGCGAGGGCGGCCGTGGCGAGATTGACCGGCGCGGCGCGGCGGAAGGCGGCGGGCGCGGTGTGCGTGGGGACGACGGGGGCGATCAGGCCTTCGGCGGTGAAGGAGAGTTCGTCGGCGCAGGTTTGGCGGGCGATGAACTCCGGATCGAACGGCACGCTGTGGCGATGGTAGAGGATGTAGCTGTGGCCGCCGATTGTGGTGATGGCGTGGTGACCGGGGCTGACGACTTCGTTGGCCTTGTCGGTGGCGAGAATCGGGCTGTTGGGGGCCTCGGTGAACGGGCCGAATGGCGTGGCGCCGACGGCGTAGCGGACCTGGTACGTGTCAGTGATGGTCTTGCCGTCGGAGTAGGTGAGAAAGTAGCGGCCGGCGTGCTTCACCATGAACGGGCCCTCGAAATAGTTCGCCGGGGTGACGTCGCGGACCTCGCCGTCGAAGGTGACCATGTCGGGCTTGAGCCGCACCGCCCAGCAGCGGCCGTTGACCCAGTTGTGGCCGGATCCCCAGTACAGATAGGTGGCGCCGTCGTCGTCGATGAACGCCTCGGCGTCGATCATGTGAAAGCCGGGCTTGAAGTCGCCGGGGATGAGCGGCCGGTCGCCGAGAGCGTTGCGCCAGGGGCCGAGGGGGTGATCGGCGATGCCGGCCCAGACTTCGCTGCCGACGGAGACGTACATGTGGAAACGCCCGTCGGGACCGCGGACGACGGACGGCGCCCAGACCATCGAGCCGCCTGAGGTCGGCGAGGTGCAGGCGGCTTTCGTGGGCCAGTTCAGCGTGCGGTAGCTCCAGTTGCGCAGGTCGGTGGATTCCCAGCAGCCGAGCGTGTCACCGCCCCACGGATCCAGCGTGGCGTACAGATAGAAATGGCCGGAGACTTCGAGAAACGACGGATCGGCGTAGTAGCCCGGGAGAATCGGGTTGCCGGAGTGTGGCGCGGTCGCGGCTGGCGCGGCGGCCAGAGGAGCTGCTGCGGCGAGCGAGACGGTGAGGGCGAGCAGAAGGCGGCGGAATAGGCGCATGGGCGGGGTGTGTTGGCGCTGGAGCGTGGAGCACGGACGGCGGGAAGCCGAGAGCGGAGCAAGCCAGGGCGGCGGAATGGAAAACGGGCGCCGCTGGCGCGACGCCCGGTGTGAAACCGACAGACGGAGAATGGAAACGTTCAGCGCGGGCGGACTTTGCTCCAGATCTCCTGGAGCGCGCGTGCGCTGGCCTGAAGACCGGAAAGCTCCTTCGGCCAGAGGGCGATCTCGACCTGATCGAGCACACCGGCGCGGCCGACGACGGTGGGCACGCTGATCGAAATCTCGCGCAGGCCGTATTTGCCTTGTTGCAACGAGGAGACCGGGAGCAACTCGCGCTTGTCGAGGGCGATGGCGTGCACGACCTCGGCGATGGTGACGCCCACGGCCCAGCCGGCGCCGCCCTTGCGGCGAATGACCTCGGCGCCGCTGGTCTTGGTGCGGTCGAAGAGTTGCGTCTGGAAGTTGGCGTTCACGCCGGGGAATTTGTCGAGCGGCAGGCCGGCGGCGGTGGCGCTGGACCAGATCGGGACCATCGTGTCGCCGTGCTCGCCGAGGACGAGCGCCTTGACCTGCAGCGGGTTGAGCTTGAGCGACTCGGCGATGAGCGAGCGGAAGCGGGCGGTGTCGAGCATCGTGCCGAGCCCGAGGACCTGTTGCCACGGGAGACCGAGACGGAAGACCGCGAGCTGGGTGAGGATGTCGACCGGGTTGGAGACGACGAAGACGAGCGCGTCCTTGCGGAGGCCGGCCTGCTGCATCGAGGTGAGGATGCCGTCGAAGAGGGCGACGTTGCGGTTGATGAGGTCGAGGCGGGACTCGTCGGGCTTGCGACGCAGGCCGGCGGTGATGATGAAGATGTCGCTGTCGGCGGCGCGGGCGTAGTCACCGGCGTAGATGCGCTGGCCGCCGACGCTGGACGAGCCGTGGAGCAGATCGAGGGCTTCGCCGGCGGCGAGATCGGCGTTGGCGTCGAGAATCTGGATCTCGGAGACGATGCCGGCGCACTGGAGGGCGAACGCAGCGTTGGAGCCGACGCGGCCGCCGCCGCCGATGATGGTGACTTTCATTGAAGTTGAGACGAGAGGCTAGAGGGGAAGAGGCGAGAGAACGGAGACGACCGGACCGACAGAAGGAAACGAAGAGAACGAAGGTCGGAGGGAGCGGGGAGTTGTGATGGCCGGATGGTGGAGCGGGCTATATGTCCGCCGGTTTGATCCGGCCCGGATGTCGGACGTGAAGCCCGACCCACCATCGGAGAGCTGCTCTCGCGAGCAGCTCCACGGGTTTGAGGTCAGCTCTTCAGCTGACGGAGAATTTCTTCGGTGATCTTGGCGACGAGGGCTTCGACGGTGGCGTCGGGGACCGGATCGGCGGGCGCGGGTGCGGAGCCGGGTTGTTGGCAGATGACGGTCGGGCGGAAATCAGCGGTGTCGATGAGCTCGGCTTCCTTCATGTTCGCGCGAGGGTCGGGCATGCCGAGCTTCTGGCGGAGCGCGATGAGGTCTTTCAGCTTGTCGGGGCCGAAGCGGTGGAGACCGGTGCCGAGGCTGGCGGCGAAACCGACGGTGCGGCAATAGGCGTCGATGTTCTCCATCTTCCAGTACGCGTCTTCGACATCTTTGCCCCAGCAGATCACGCCGTGGTTCTGCATGAGCACGGCCTGGTGGTCGACGCCGACGCGGCCGACTTCCTCGGCGTTGGCTGGGGTGCCGGGGGTCTCGTACTTGGCCACGCCGATCTTGCCGAGGAACACTTCGGCTTCGGGGATGAGGCTGGAGGGGATGGTGGCGTTGGAGATGGCGAACGCGGTGGCGTGCGGGGGATGGGCGTGCACGCAGGCCTTGGCGGCGGGCTGCCGCTTCATGATCGCGTAGTGAGTTTTCGCCTCGCTGGTACGGACGCGAGTGCCGGCGAGCTGGTTGCCATCGAGGTCGGTGAGGCACATGTCGGCCGGCTGCATGAAGCCTTTGCAGATGAGCGTGGGTGTGCAGAGGGCGAGATTGTCGCCGACGCGGATGGTGATGTTGCCGCCGTTTCCGTCGGTGTAGTCCTTCAACCAGAGTCGGCGGCCCATGTCGCAGATGCGGCGCTTGAGTTCCTCGATCGGCGCGGAGTGGAAGAAACGTTGGATCTCGTCGGGCGACTTCGGATCGGTGCCGGGCGTCCACTTGTATTCGTGGTCCGGGATCGACGGCGCGCCGGTGGCCGGGAGCGGTGCCGCGGCGGGAGCGGAGGCCACGACGGTGACTGGGGCGGCGACGGCCACGGCGGTCTTGGCGCTGGTGGCGGCGCGCTTTTTCGCATCGACGAGGTCGCGGGCGGAAGGCGTGAGCACGGCGCCGGTCGGGATCGGCTGGCCGGAGCTGAGGAGCGCTTCGACTTCGCGGGCGGTGAGAACTTGAGGCATGAAGAGGAGAAGTTGTGGGAACGTTTTCTTTGGTGAGAGGGGCGGGCGGAATCGCTGCTCGCGAGAGCAGCGCCACACCATGAAGGGATCAGCGCGGCGGGTCGTAGTTGATCTGGTTCACGATGCACGCGACGTAGGCGTCGACCGGCGCGGGGCTGTCGAAGGGTTGCGTGGCCTCGGCGCCCTCGGTGAAGCCGACGATGCTGCCCTCGCCGGCTCCGAGTTCGTCGTACACGACGAGGCTCGAACCCTTGGCCAGCGGCGGCATCGCCGCGCCGGCGAAGTTCTCGCGCGCGAACGGCTGCACGATCAGGAGACAGCCGCCGGTATAGACGGGCTCTTTGAGCGTGAGGGTGACGCGGCCGATGACGGTGCCGAGGCGCATGGGTGGAGGCGGCGAGAGACGAAAGGGGAGAGGCGAGAGGTCGGAAGCAGGACGACAGACGGGAACGAAGAGCGGAGAGAGTTTTTGGTGTGGCGCCGCTCGCGAGAGCGGCGAAGAGCTGCTCTCGCGAGCAGCTTCACACGAAATCAGGTGTCGACGATGCCGATGATGAGATTGCGGAGCGGAGTTTTCGGATCGCGGACGAGTTCGCGGGTGGTGGAGCCGTCGGTGGAGAGGATGACCTTCTGGTGCAGGCCGGCGCCGAGCGGATCGATGGCGAGGACCGGCGTGCCTTCTTCTTTGCCCTGCGCATCGAGCGGCTGGCAGATCACAGTGCGGCGGCCGGCCATCGAGGGATGGCAGGCGGTGGCAACGATGGTGCCGTCGATGCGGGCGAGAAGCATGGCGAACGGGTGATGGGTTATGGGTGATCGGTAATGGGTGTGGGGCCGCTCGCGAGAGCGGCGAGAGCTGCTCTCGCGAGCAGTTCCACACCGAGGCGGTCAGTAGATGCGGAAGCCGTCGACGAGGACGCAGCGGCGGGTGCGGGTGAAGGTGCGCGGCGTGGTGATGCCTTCGCCGGTGGTCGTCGCGATCGAGTAACTGAGATAGCCTTCGCCGCCGAGGCCGAGACCGGCCACGCACGGGCCGTTCTTCACGAAGACCGTGGTGTCGAGCGCGCGGGCCATCTGCGTCATGTGATCGACGTTGAGCGAGTGGATGATCGCGGAGTGCTTGTAGCCGTGTTCGGCGCGGACGGCGGCGGCGACGCCTTCCTCGACGGACTTCACGCGCACGATCGGCAGCATGGGCATCATCTGTTCCTCGACGACGAACGCGTGGTTGGCGTCGGTCTCGGCGAAGAGGAGCTGGGTGCCGGCGGCGATGTTGGTGGCGGCGTGCTGTGCGAGGACGGCGGCGTCGACACCGACCAGCGCGCGGTTGAGAACCGGATGCGAACACCCGCCCGCGCCTGCCTTGGTGGAGAAGGCGACGGCGGTGAGCTTGTCGAGCTGGTGGCCGTTGAGCTGATGACCGCCATGGCGGCCGAGCGCGGCGAGGAAACGGTCGGCGACCGAGTCGAGGACGAAGACCTCCTTCTCGCCGACGCAGAGCAGATTGTTGTCGTAGGCGGCGCCCTGGATGATGTCGCGCGCGGCCTTGTCGAGGTCGCCGGTGCCGTCGACGAGCACGGGCGGGTTGCCCGGGCCGGCGCAGATGGCGCGCTTGCCGGACTTCATCGCGGCGGCGACGACGGCGGGGCCGCCGGTGACGCAGAGCACGCGGACCTCGGGCGCCTTGCAGAGCGCGTCGAAGGATTCCAACGTCGGCTGCTCGATCGTGCAGACGAGGTTCTCGATGCCGGTGGCGGCGGTGATGGCCTCGTTGTAGGCGGCGACGGCGAGCGCGGCGGAGCGGGCGCCGCCTGGGTGCGGGTTGAAGACGACCGAGTTTCCGGCGGCGACGATGTTGATGATGTTGCCGGAGAGCGTCGGGATGGAGTGCGTCATCGGCAGGATCGCCGCGACGACGCCGAAGGGTGTGTACTCCTCGAGAGTGATGCCGTGGTCGCCGCTGCGGGCGTCGGGGTGGAGCCACTCCACGCCTGGCACGAGCTTCACGATCTGGAGTTTCTCGATCTTGTGGTCGAGGCGGCCGATCTTGGTCTCGGCGAATTCGAACTTACCCCACGCCTCGGCGTTCTGGGTGGCGAGCGTTTTGACGATCTCGACGACCTTGGCGCGGGCGGCGATGCCCTTCTCGGCGAGCTGCTTCTGGGCGGCGGCCGCGGCGGCGCAGGCGGAGGGGACGTCCTGGAAGACGCCGGGGCGCCGTGCGGAGGCGACGACGGCGGGGCCGGAGCCGGTGGCCATGGCGCCGTTGCGGCCGAAGGCCTTGACGACTTGCTCGACGACGCTGCGGACGAGCGCCTCATCGATGACAGGAGCGGAGGACATGGTGGAAAGAGGCGAGAGTCTGGAGGGGAGAGGCGAGAGGCCGGAGGGCGATGAAAACCCGGACGACAGAAGGAAACGAAGAGAACGAAGATCGGGGCGGAATGGCGGGCGTAAAGCCCGCCCACCACCGGCGCCGGCGGATTCGGAGGCGGAAAGAACGGGATCAGGACACGCGTTTGCCGAGGACCTCGACGGTGTCGACGAGGCCGACGACGGCGGCGTCGATCGGGAGCGGCTTCATACCGGTGGCCTGGCGGGCGGAGCTGCCCTGGCAGAAGAGCACGAGATCGCCGTTGCCCGCACCGAGCGCGTCGCAGGCGACGATGGTGTTGGAGCCGTTGCGGAGCTGCGTCGGGTTGGCCTCGTCGACGAGCAACGGGCGCAGGAGCAGGAGTTTCTGGCCGCGCATGGTGTCGTCCTTCTTGGTCGAGACCACGGAGCCGATGACGCGCGCGAGGAACATGGCGGGAAAGGCGAGAGGTGAGAGGCGAGAGGCTAGCGGAGAGCGAGCAGGTCGGAACGCGGAGGTCGAAACGCTCACGCGTTCCGCTACGGAAATCGGAAGCTGTGTGGCGCCGCTCGCGAGAGCGGCGATCTGCGGATGTCGAAACCCTCGGCGGGTTTCGCTACCGCGGTCGGTGCCACACGGAGAGCAGCTGAACGACTGTGTCGCCCAGCTACGGGGGAGCGGGAAAGAACGCGTAACCTTACTTCTTGGCGACGGCGGCGGCCGGCTTCGGGAGCACGGCGGCGATGTCGTCGTGCGGGCGGGCGATCACTTGCACGGCGAGGACTTCGCCGTACTGGCGGGCGGCGGCGGCGCCGGCTTCGGTGGCGGCCTTCACGGCGGCGACATCGCCGGTGACGATGGCGGTGACCATCGCGTTGCCGACCTGCTTCATCGGGCCGACGAGGGTGACATTGGCGGACTTGAGCATCGCGTCGGTGCCGGCGACGAGGGCGGTGAGACCGCGGGTTTCAAGGAGGCCGAGGGCGGATTGAGCCATGGTATTGGAGGGTTGAGGATGAACGGATTGGTTTCGGAAAAGTCAGGACGCGCGGCGCGCGGCGAGCAGGCGGGCGGCCTCGCGGGCGACCACGAGTTCTTCGTTGGCCGGGAGGACGAGGACGCGCGTGGTGGAGTCGGCGGCGGCGAGATCGGTCTCGTGCGGCGCGACGGCGTTGGCGGAGAGATCGAGCCGGAGACCGAGGCCGGCGAGGCCGGCGCAGACGGCTTCGCGCAGCCACGGGTTGTTTTCGCCGATGCCGGCGGTGAACACGAGGGCATCGCAGCCGCCGAGCTCGAACCAGAAGGCGCCGATCCAGTGGCGGATGCTGTGGACGAAGGTGTCGATCGCGAGTTGGGCGCGGGCATCTCCGGTGAGAGCGGCGGCGCGGATGTCCCGCAGGTCGTTGCTCTTGCCGGAGAGGGCGAGCAGGCCGCTCTCCTTGGTGAGCTGTTTCTCGGCCTGTTCGAGGGTGAGCCCGAGGCGGCGCATGGCGCAGGGCAGGGCGGCGGAGTCGAGGTCGCCCACGCGGTTGCTCTGCGGGAGCCCGGACTGCGGGCTGAGTCCCATGCTGGTACCGATGGCGACGCCGTCGCAGATGCCGGTGACGGAGCTCGAACCGCCGAGGTGGCACGAGATGACGCGCAGCGGCGCGCCGTGCGTCGACCGCGGGCCGTCGAGATAGAGGCGTCGTGCCGCAGTGGCGATATCGGCGCGGCCGAGGAGTTCGGCGGAACGCTCGGCGACGAACTTGTGGCTGGCGCCGTGGAAACCGTAGCGGCGGATGCCTGCCTGGTACCACGATTCCGGCACGGCGTAACGGCGCGCGTGGTCGGGAACCCACTGGTAAAAGGCGGTCTCGAAGAGCGCGACGCGGGGAACGGTGGGGTGGCGCTCGCGGAAGAGGCGAAGACCCTCGGCGTAGGGCGGGTTGTGCGCGGGGGCGAGATCGGCGGTAGCGCGGAGAGCCGCCTCGACTGTCTCGTCGGCGAGTACGCAGCCGGAGAGTTCGCCGCCCAGCACGGTCTTGAAACCGACGCCGTCGAGGTCTGCGGCGGAACGCACATGACCGGCGGCGGCGAGGTCGGCGAGCGACTGGTCGATGGCGGCGCCGTAGTCGGTCACGCGCTCGTGGCCGCCGCGCACGAGCAAGCGCGCCTGCTCGCCGTCGAGCGAGAAGAGGCGGTACTTGAACGAGGTGGAGCCGAGGTTGGCGACGAGGAGGCGCACCGGGACGGGAAAGGATGAATGCAGAATGCTGAATGCTGAACGGGGCGCTCGAGCGGGGACCGCCGCTCTCGCGAGCAGCTCCGCTGCGGAGCGCCGACGCCGGATGGTGGCGACGGCGCGGAGTGATTCAGCCGAGAGCGACGCTCAGGCGCTGGCCCACTTGCCGAGCTGGGCGAGGTCGTCGTGCGGGCGCGGGATGACCTGCACGGCGACGACTTCGCCGATGCGCTTGGCGGCGTCGGCGCCGGCTTCGACGGCGGCCTTCAGCGAGGCGACATCGCCGCGGAAGAAGGCCGCCACGTTGCCCGAGCCGATCGCCTCGTAGCCGGTCATCGTGACGTTGGCGGCCTTGAGGGCGGCGTCGATCGCCTCGATGAGGGCGGTGAGGCCTTTGGTTTCGATCATGCCGAGAGCTTCTTGAGCCATGTGAGAATCCCGTTCGTGGTTACTGGTTTCAGAGGGCGAACTGCTTGAGCAGCTCGGGGTGCGGGCGCGCGATGACATGGGCGGCGGCGAGCTCACCGACTCGTTTGGCGGCATCGGCGCCGGCTT
Organism: Opitutaceae bacterium; assembly: GCA_035298965.1. Taxonomy (GTDB): domain Bacteria; phylum Verrucomicrobiota; class Verrucomicrobiia; order Opitutales; family Opitutaceae; genus CAJCBL01. The sequence continues at coordinate 19,409 of DATGXO010000136.1, forward strand.
CGATGGCGGCTTTGACGCTGCCGACATCGCCCTTGACGAGGACGGTGACGAGGCCGCCACCGATCTGGATCTGGCGGGCGAGGGTGACGCCGGCGGCTTTGACCATCGCGTCGCTGGCTTCGACAGCGCCGACGTAGCCCTTGGTTTCGATCATACCGAGTGAATCACTCATGGAGGAGCGGGTTAACGGATTGTTGTTCTACGGTTGAGAGTTCGGGAATAAAGTCGGTGCGGCGCTCACGGGAGCAGCTCGCAGAGGGTGCCGGGGATCAGACCGCAGGCGTTGGCCTCGTCGGTGTCGATGTGGACCTCGAGTTTGAAATCTTGGGACACGCGGACGAGCATGCGATCGAAGGTGAGGCCGCAGTCGCCGCCGATGCGCAGGCGCAGGAAGGCGCCGGGTTTCACGCCGTAGAAGGCGGCGTCGTCGGGGTGCATGTGCACGTGGGGCGCGGCGCGGATCACGCCCTCCTCGAGCTCGAGGAAACCGGCCGGGCCCATGAGCATGCAACCGGGTGTGCCCTTGATGTTGCCGGAGGCGCGCACGGGGATCTCGAAGCCGAGCGAGATGGCGTCGGTGAAGGCGAGCTCGACCTGGTTGAGCTCGCGGCAGGGGCCGAGGATGCGGAGGTTGGAGATGACGCGGCTGCGCGGCCCGATGAGCGTGACGCATTCCTCGGCGGCGTACTGGCCATCCTGATAGAGCCACTTCTTCGGCGTGAGCTGGTGGCCACGCCCGAAGAGCGTCTCGACCGCCTGCGGCGTAAGGTGGCAGTGGCGGGCGCTGACATTGACCAGCAGCGGACGTGGCGCCTGCACCGAGCGCGGCATCGGGCGCTGGAGCTTCTGGTAGAGGATCCGGCGGACGACGTGGGCGATCTCTTCGCGATGGGGCAAGGTGGCCGGGGAAGACATCGGGGCGGGAGAAAGGGTGAAGGGTGAGGCCGCGACGCGGGGCGCCAGCGGTGGCCGGGACGTTGGTGATTAAATGATCGAAAGCGATCCTAAAAATTGGAACGCGGAGGCGGGACCGAAGCGGACAGTCCGGCGGCGGTTCTCGCTGTGCCGTGGCGGAAGGCGGGGCGATGTCAGCGCTTGGCGGTGCGGGATCCCGGACGTTCGGCAGATTTGGCGGATGAACTGTTCCTGTCGTTGTCACAAATGCGGTGACGACGACAACTAGAGGAGAACAACATGGAGCTGTCCCATTCCGAGATGGTGAAGAGCGAAGACCACGCGATCGCCCGGTTCGAAACCCTAGTGCGTGAGCACCAGGCGGGGTTGCGCGCCTATGTTCGCGCGATCGGGGCGCAGGATGCGTGGGTCGACGATCTCGCCCAGGAAGCGTTTCTGGTGGCGTACCGGAGACTCGGTGACTTCGAGGCCCACGCGGATTTCGGACGCTGGCTGCGCGGGATCGCGCGCAATCTCGTGCTCAACGAGCGCCGCAAGCATGCGCGCCGCTCCCGGTTGTTGCAGGAGTCACTGGTCGACGCGTTGTGGTCGCAGGACCTCGCCGGGGCGGAAGGTGAGATGCCGGCGGAGCAGATTCTCCGGACAATGGCGACCTGTGTCGGCGACCTTCCGGTGCGCAGCCGCGAACTGCTGGCGCGCCGGTACGCGGAGAGCATCGACTCGGAGAGCTTGGGACGATTTTTCCGGATGAGCGCGGCGGCGGTGCGGCAGACGCTGGCGCGGACGCGCCAGGCGGTGCGCCGTTGCGTGGAGGAGAAACTCGGGGAGGCGTGGCTGTGAACGACGCACGCTTCGAGGAACTCCTCGATCGGTTGCTCGAGAACGAGCTGTCGGACGCCGATGGGGACGAACTGGCGAACGCGTTGCGGGCGGAGCCCGGTCGAGGTCGCGAGTTGCGTCGACATCTCGCGCTTTGGGAGCTCTGGTCGCAGCAGCACGCGCCCGAGCGTTCGGTAGAGGCGTTCTGCGCGAGTTGGCGCGAACGCTTGCGCGCCGAGGAGGAACCGGACGGCTTCCTGGCGGCGGTGCGAAGCAGGATCGCGCTAGACGCGGGCGACGGAGGGACGCAGATATCGTTGCGCGAGTGGTGGCGAGCGCTGTGGCGCGCGCCCCGCGCGGTGTGGCTGCCGGCCGCGACGATGACCGTGCTCGCCGTGTTTTTCGGGGTCTGGTTGGCGCATCGGGCCGAGGCGATGGTTACGATCCAGGGCGAGGCGGTGTGCCCGGCGTGTGTGCTGCATATCGGCCACGAACACGTGGCCGCCATCCGGACACAGGAGGGCGGATCCGCTCGGGTCTACTTCCTTGCACCGACCCCAGAGCTCGCCTCCATGCAGCCCTATTTCTGTAGCGGTCCCAACCCGATCACGATCGAGGGCCGACTGGTCGTCGAAGCCGACAGGACCACCGTATCAGTCAACCGCATCGTGGCTCCTCCGGTACCGTAGATTGTGCCCGGTGCGCGGCTGCGCACCTCACGCTGAGCGCGTATTTCGATCCTTTCCATGCACTCCAAAAACCCCATGAAAACGCCCCGTCGAACGTTTCTCCAGAGCTGTGCCCTGGCCGGCGCGGGGCTCGTGCTGGCGAGCCAACGGACCGCCGCCGAAGATTTCGCCGCCCCGCGGCGCACTGACGATTTGTGGCAGGTCTTGAAGAACCGGCGCTCGGTGCGCCAGTTCAGGCCGGACCCCGTGCCCGAGGCGGACCTCCGCCGGATTCTCGAGGCGGCACGTTCGGCGCCGACATCGGGCAATCAGCAGCCTTGGAAGTTCCTGGTGGTGCGCGAACCGTCCACGATTTCGGCCATGCACGAGGCCTGCGTCCAGCATCGGGCCGGTCCGAAGGCGATGGACATGATGGCGGCAGAGGCGGACCAGCAACGCGAGGCGGAGGTGCGGAAGCGGCTGGCCGGCTATTTCTCCGCGCCGGTGTACATCGTGGTGTTGACGGACAACTCCTCGCAGTACCCGGACTACAACCACTGGGACGGCCCGCTCGCCGCCGGCTATCTGATGCTGGCGGCGCGGGCTCTGGGCTACGGTACGGTGTTCATCACCGATGCGATTCCTGAGGCGATCACGCGGCAGGTGCTGAACATTCCGGAGCGCTACACCCGCGTGTGCATCACGCCGCTCGGCCTGCCGCTGGCCTGGCCGGATTCCCCGCCGAAGCGTCCGCTCGACGAGTTGGTTGCGTGGGAGAAGCTGTGAAGCGAAGGGCCAGAATATGGAGCCGATCTGCGTTACCTCCTTTGGATCGTTCTCAATCCGGTCGGCGGCGCTGTGCCTGCTGCTGGCGATTTTCGGCTGTGTCGGCCGTGGCGAAGACCCGGCCGCGGCATCGGCGGCCTGCCACGATCTGTCGGATCCGCTGGCGACCGCGATCCAGCAGCCCATCGCCAAGGGCGAGTTGGCGGGCGTGGTGACCTTGATCGCCCGGGTGGGCGAGGCACCGAGCCTGAAGGCTTACGGCGAGATGGATCTCGAGGCCCATCGTCCCATGCGTACGGATGCGCTTTTTCGCATCGCCTCGATGAACAAGCCGCTCACCTGCGTGGCGGCGCTGAAGCTGGTGGAGGCGGGACGGATCTCTCTCGACGATCCGGTCACCAAGTATCTCCCCGAATTCGGCCAATTGCGCGTGCTTGATCCCTGCCAGCCCGCTGCGCCCGGGGGCGCGCTGCTCAAGACGATGCCAGTGGAGCATGCGATGACGGTCCGGGACCTTTTTCGGCACACGGCAGGTTTCGTCTACACCATCACAGACACCCCGGTGGACCGGCTCTATGTGGACGCCGGCTTTCGTGAGTGGAAAGGGAGTCTGAAGGACTTCGTGCAGCGGTTGGCGGACATGCCGCTGGCGTTTCAGCCGGGGACGAAATGGTCCTACAGCTATTCCATCGACGTGCTCGGCTATCTGGTGGAAGTCGTCTCGGGCGTGCCGCTCAACGAGTACGTGAAACAGGAAGTGTTCACTCCGCTCCACATGCACGACACCGACTACTTTGTGCCGGCGGAGAAGCTCGACCGCCTGGCGAACCACTATGAGTTCAAGGACGGTTCGCTCCACCTGGTCGAGCCGGCGACCCAGAGCCCGTTTCGGCAGTTGCCACCGGCGCCGTCCGGCGGCGGCGGTTGGAACGACGGGTACGGTGGCGTGGTCAGCACCGCCGAGGATCTGGGCCGCTTCCTGCAGATGCTGCTCAACTATGGGGAGCTGGACGGGGTCCAAATCCTGCGTCGCAATACCGTGGAGCTGATGATCTCCGACCAGATCTCCGGAATCCAGGAGCGATCCTTCGCCGTGTCCGGCTACGGACTGGGCATCGGGGTGAAGTCAGATCCGGCGCAACCGGGGCGCGTTCTACGCGTGTACTGGGCGGGCGGGCCCTACAACACCTACTTTTTCGCCGACTTCGACCGGCGGATGTACGGCGTGTTTCTCACGCAGACCGCGCCGTTTGGCCACCTGGATATCAGGCGCCGCTTCGGCGAACTGGCAGGGCAATGAGAGGCATACCGCGATGAAATACCTGTTCCTTCTGACCTTCGCGCTGGCCGGCTCAACTTCCGGCCTTGCTTTGCCGGCGGCGACTCCCGACCTCGCAACGATTGCCGATCGCAAGGCCTGGAAGATCGTTCACGCCACGGCCGAGGCCGTCGACATGGACGGTCGGCGTGCCGTCCGCCTGAAAGCCGAGGGAGACTCGGCCAACCGTTTCATCGGACAGGCGTTGCCGAGCGGGGTCGAGTTCGCGACTGGCATGATCGAAGTCGACCTGAAGGGGAGGAATATCAGGCAGCAGAGTTTCCTCGGGGTGGTGTTCAACGTCGACGATGAGCGGACATTCGAGGCGGTGTACTTCCGTCCGTTCAACTTCCGCGCGGAGGAGCCGTTCCGGAGCCATGCGGTCCAGTACATCGCGTGGCCGGAGAACACATGGGACAAACTCCGCCAGGCGACGCCGGGGCGATACGAAAACCGTGTCGATCCCGTGCCCGACCCGGAGTGCTGGTTCCACGCTCGAATCGAAATTGTGGAAACGCAGGTGAAGGTCTACGTGGACGGAGCATCGGCTCCGTGCCTGGTGGTTGATCGACTGAATCGTGGTGACTGCGCGCGACCGGTGGGATTGTGGGTCGATGTCGCGGAAGGCTTGTACGCGAATCTCGTCGTCATACCTGATGCGGACTAGCGCAAAGCGCGTGCCGGCTGGTTGGTTCTTCTATCTCAGGCGCGGGCGATCGGCTCAGCGCGTGGCGATGAGCTGGCGCGCGGGGAGTTCGATGCCGGCGGCGGCGATGGCGACGGGACGGGCGTCGGTGACGAGTGTCAGGCCTTTCGTCCACGGTGTGACGCGGTGCGGCGTGGCGCGGCCGAGCTTCGTCTGGTCGATGCAGTAGAACACGCGATCGGCGTGGCGGAGGACATTCTGCTGGAACGCGGCGATCGTCGCGTGGGAATTGGTGACGCCCTCGGCGTCGATGCCTTCGCCGCCGAGGAACGCGGCGTCGAAGTGCCATTGCGCGATGGATTCGACGGCCTGCGGCCCGAGGAGGATCGCCTGCCGGTGCAGGAAGATGCCGCCGAGCACGTGGAGCTCGATGCCCTCGGCGCCGCCGAGGATGCTGGCGACGGGCAGGCTGTTCGTCACGACGATGAGACCGTCGAAATCGTGGCGGCGAAGCATCTGGCGCGCGAGCGACTGCACGGTGGTCCCTGCATCGAGGAAGATCGTACCGTGCGTGGGCAGGTGCGCGAGCGCGGCGCGGGCGATGCGCTCCTTGGCGGTGCGGGCGCGCTGGGCGCGTTGGTCGACGGAGGCGAAGGTCGTGTTGTAATCGGCGAGCGCGCCGCCACGCGTGCGGGTGATGTGGCCGCGCGCGGCGACGGTGGCGAGATCGCGGCGCACGGTGACGATCGATACATCGAGGCGTTTCGCCAATTCCGCCACGGGGAGAAAACCGTCGGTGCGGATGAGCTCGCGGAGGCGTTCGCGGCGGGCTTCGACGATGTGGAGGGGCACGCGCATGGCGGAAGCGTGGGCCGCCGGCGGGCGGGAGGCGAGCCGGCGTATTGCGGAGCGTCAGCGGCGTACGCTGGGACGGGCGGAGAACGGAGGCTTGTCCGAGGTGGGGCGAGGCGTCCCCGCCGAGCCGCGGCTCACCGGGGACGGTTCGCCCTACCAACGGACACTCTCACAACCGGCGTCAGGCGATGCTGAAGACGCGGCGGAGTTCGTCGATAGCGCTGGCGGGCATCGGTGTGACGGGACCGAGCGGGCGGGCGAGCAACAACGCCTCGGTGGTCGCCTCGAGGACCTCGAGCCGGTCGAACGCCTCGAGCAACGTGCGGCCGATCACGAGCGCGCCCTCGTTGGCGATGAGCACGACGGGCGTCTTCTCGAGCGTGAGCCGGGCGGCAATCTCGGCGGCATCCTCGACGATGCGGAGGAACGGGAGTTTCACGACATCGTTCAACACAACGTAGCTCTCGGGGATCGTGTGCGTGCTCAGCGGCGTGGCGGTGACGCAGAACGCGGAGGCGTGCGCGGGCTGGGCGTTGATGATCGCGCCGACGCCGGGAATGCGCCGGTAGATCTCGGCGTGGAGGCGGGCGGCGCGGCTGGGTTGCTGGCCGGCCGAGCAGGCGTCGCCGCGCACGCGCACGATGCCGGAAGGTTCGAGCTCGAGCCGATCGCGGCGGCGCGGCGTGATGAGAAACTCGTCATCCTCGAGGCGTGCGGAGAAGGCGCCGGCGGTGCTGATGAGCAGGCGCTGATGGTAGCCGCGGTGGACGAAGGAGCAGAGGCGTTGGCGCAACTCGTCCTCGCGCGGCGAAGCGGCGTGGGCGGGGAGGTCGCGATAGGCCGGCATGGTGTCGACCGCGAGCGACTCGGGCGGGAGGATGTTGAGCGCGCCGAGGGTGGCGGCGCGGTTGAGCGTCTGCGCGGCGAACTCGAGCGTCTCGAAACGTTGGAACGCATCGCGGAGGTCGCGGCCGCCGACGACCACGCCGTGGTTCTCGAGCAGCACGCAGTCGGCGCCGGTGGCGAAGGTTGCGGCGATGTTCTCCCCGAGTTGCTGAGTGCCGGGGCAGGCGTAGGGAGCGGCGGCGACGCGGCCGCAGATCTGGAAAACGTGCGACTGGAGGCGCGTGTCCGGAATCTGGCGGCAGATGGAAAACGCCACGAGCGCGCCGGGGTGGGCGTGCACGATCGCGCGCAGGTCGGGCCGGCGGCGGTAGATTTCGCGGTGGAAGGGCAGTTCCGAGGAGGGCGGGTGTTTGCCCTCGTGGCGGCCGTCGGGCAGCACGCAGACGATGTCGTCGGGCGTGAGCGCGCCCTTGTCGACGCGGGCGGGCGTGATCCAGATGCGGCCGTCGGGCTCGCAGATGGAGAGATTGCCGCCGGAGGTCGTCGTCATGCGCTGGCGATAGATGCGCTGCATGGTGGCGACGAGTTGTGCGCGCGGGTGGAGCGGAGTCGTGGTCATGTTGGCCGGGGAAGACGGGCGTTGGCGCCGAAGATGGTCGCAGCTACCGGAACGAAAACGGCGGGAAAGAACCAGCTGTTTTGTCGCCCGGTGGACGCGGGACGGACTGTCCGCGCGATTTCGGCGCGGCGCGAGCGGCGAAGCGGCCCAAGGTGCCGGGCCTCGCGCACGGTTGCGCGGGGCGCGTCGGGCGGTGATCGTGCCGGCGCCGCCGGTTCGATCTCCCCTGTCGATTTCCATGAAGAAACTGCTCCTCTTTCCCGCCGCGCTCGCGCTCGGTGCCCTCGCGTTGTTGCCCGCCACCGCCTCGGCGCAGATCGGGCGGCGTTTCCCAGCGGAAAAGAAGGTCGTCGTCGACCCGGTCACGGGCACGCCGCTGACGTTTCTCACCAGCACGCCGGCGGGCGACTCGAAGATCTACCAGACGCACCACCAATGGACGGCCGACGGCAAGTGGCTCGTCTTCCGCTCGAATCGCGTGAAGGGCCAGGCGATGGCGGTGAACGAGGAAACTGGCGACATCGTGCAGGTGACGGAGAACGGCTACACCGGCATGCTGTGCCTCGCCGACCATTCGATGAACCTGTACTTCGTGCGCGTGCCGGAGATGAAGCCGAACGATGTCTCGGGCGCGCCGGCCTACAGCGACGTGAAGGATCAGACGAAGCCCGCGGAAATCGTCCGCGTGGATCTGGCGAAGGTGTTCGCCGACAGCGCCGCCGGCGCGATGAAGCCCGCGGCGGAGTACGAGCACGTGTGCGGCGCCGTGCCGCTGGAGATGGGCGCGGTGGGCGACGTGGCGCTCGATCCCACCGAGGAGTTCGTCTACTTCCGGATCGGCAACAAGGAGCTCGCCGCGAAGCACCTCGCGCCCGGCACGAAGGTCGAGGAGAACTTCGGTCCGCGGAAGATTGGCGCCGGCCCCGGCGGACTCGCGAGCATGAACTTGAAGACCGGCGAGGTGAAATTCCTCGTCGCGGTGCCGTTCCAGATCGGCCACGTGCAGACGAATCCGTGGGTGCCCGGCGAGATCGTGTTCTGCTGGGAGACCGGCGGGAAGTCGCCGCAGCGTACCTGGACCGTGCGCGCGGATGGCACCGGTCTGCGGCCGCTCTATCCCGAGGCGTCCTACGACTGGGTGACGCACGAGGCCGTGATCACGAAGGACGAAGTTGCGCTGGCGATCCTCGGCCACCGGCCCGTGGACAACGCCGACGAGTGGGGCAGCTGCGGTTCGCGCGCGCACCCGACGGGCTACGCTGTCGTGAATCTACGGACGCGCGAGATGCGCATCGAGGGGCAGACGCTCGAGGGCAGCGGATTCTGGCATGTGCACGGTTCGCCCGACGGACGCTGGGCGGTGGGCGACGACTTCGCGCGCAACCTCTGGCTCATCGATCGCCGCACCGGCGAGATGCTGTTGCTGACCACCGGCCACAAGGCGACGGCGGCCGACCACCCGCATCCGACCTTCAGCGCTGACAGCACGCGC
>DATGXO010000137.1:0-14326 GCA_035298965.1 Opitutaceae bacterium
GGCCGCCTCGCGGTCCGCCTCCAGCCGAACCATCCCACCGACGACCCAAAAGGCATCGCCGCCTCCATCGTCGACGGCCTGCTCTACGGTTGCGGCGACGCCGTGATCGGCATCAACCCCGCGACCGACAGCGTGCCCGCCCTCGAGACATTGTTGCGCCTGCTCGACGAGTTGATCGCCCGATACGGCATCCCCACGCAGTCGTGCGTGCTCGCGCACGTTACCACGCAGCTCGAGGCGATGCGCCGTGGCGCGCCGGTGGATCTCGTCTTCCAGTCGATCGCCGGCACGGAGGCGGCGAACCGCAGCTTCGGCGTCTCGCTGGCGTTGCTCGAGGAGGCGCGCAGCGCGGCGCTCTCCCTCGGTCGCGGCACGGTCGGGAACAACGTCATGTACTTCGAGACCGGCCAAGGTTCAGCGCTCTCCGCCGGTGCGCACCTTGGCGTCGACCAGCAGACCTGCGAGGTGCGCGCGTACGCGGTGGCGCGACATTTCTCGCCGCTGCTCGTCAACACCGTCGTCGGCTTCATCGGCCCCGAGTACCTCTACGACGGGAAACAGATCATCCGCGCCGGCCTCGAGGATCACTTCTGCGGCAAACTCCTCGGCCTGCCCATGGGCGTGGATGTGTGCTACACCAACCACGCCGAAGCCGACCAGGACGACATGGACTCGCTCCTCACGCTGCTCGGCGTCGCCGGTTGCAACTACATCATGGGCGTGCCCGGCGCCGACGACATCATGCTCGGCTACCAGTCGACTTCGTTCCACGACAGCCACTATCTGCGCCAAGCGCTCGGGCTGCGTCCTGCGCCCGAGTTCGAATCGTGGCTTGAGAAGATGCGCATCGTGACCGGCGGGCGGAGACTGCTGCCCGTCGGCGAACACCACGCCCTCATCGATCATGCCCTCGCTTGAAACTACCCCGGTGCGAACCGGCTCCACCGCCTCTCCGGCTGCCGGTAGGTCGGGCTTCACGCCCGGCTGTTCGGGGATCGGCCTCGGTGGGCACGAACCAGTCGGGCAGGAAACCCGAACTGCAGCCGACAACAACTCTCCCGCCATTGCCGACACCTGGGGCGCACTCGCGCAACACACCAGCGCGCGCATCGCGCTCGGACGCGCCGGCGGCAGCGCGCGGACCGGAACTCTGCTCGATTTTCGCCTCTCCCACGCCCGCGCACGCGATGCTGTGCAGATGCAGTTCGACGCCGAGCCGCTCTGCGCCGCGCTTCGCCGGGCCGGATTGGAGACGGCGCAACTGGAGACGGCGGCGGCGGACCGTCGCACGTTTCTCGTGCGCCCCGACCTCGGTCGCATGCTCGCGCCGGCGGCCCGCGGCGCGTTGCTGCAACGCCGCGAGATCTGGGGCTGCCGCGATCTGGCGATCATCATCTCCGACGGGCTCTCCGCGCTTGCCGCCGAGCGTCAGGTCGGGCCGGTGCTCACGCATCTGGTTCCGCTGCTGCGTGCGGCGGGTTGGAGCTTGTTCCCGATCTTTCTCGCGCCGTTCGGCCGGGTGAAGTTGCAGGATGAAATCGGCGAACTGCTCGGCGCCCGCCACACGCTCATGCTGCTCGGCGAGCGACCCGGCCTCGGCTCGCCCGACAGCCTCGGCGCGTATTTCACGTTCATGCCACGCGCCGCCTGCACCGATGCCGACCGCAACTGCATCTCGAACATCCGTCCCGAGGGTTTCCCGCCGAAAGCCGCCGCGCAGAAAATCGCGCAACTGCTCCTCGAATCTGCGCGCCGCGGTCTCAGCGGCGTGGCGTTGAAGGACACCGGCGACGATCTCCCGTTGCCCATCGCCGCCGCCACCCGCGCCATCGCCTGAACAAACTCGGTGAGCCGCCACCGTGGGCCGGGAGCGCGATCCTGCTTCCCCGATTTTCGCACGCGCACTAGAGCGCGCGCCGCTCGCGGAACAGATGCGTCTGGCGTCGCGAGAATTCCACGGCGGCACCGTTCGTCAGGCGCACCCGGACTGTGCTGCTGAACCACGGCTCGATGCTTGCGACGTGCTCCAGATTGATCAGCTGCGAGCGGTTCGCGCGCAGGAAAAGTTCCCGTGGCAGGCGCTCCTCCATCGAGGTGAGCGTGCGGAAGATCAGCGGACTCGCGGAGCCGAGGTGGATCCGGGTGTGATTGCCGTTCGCCTCGAGCAGCGGGATGGAACCGACGGGCACGAACCAACAACGCTCGCCCTCGCGGACGAAAACCCGATCGCTCTCGCGCAAGGGGAGGGCGGTCGCCGCCGCGGAGTCTCGTGCGGGCGGCGCGGCGCCACGGACGCGGTCGAGGGCGGACGCGAGGCGTGGCGGGCTGACCGGTTTCATCAGGTAGTCGAGCGCGTTCACCTCGAAGGCGCGCAGGGCGAAGGAGTCGAACGCGGTGACGAAGATCACCTGCGGGTGCGGCGGGGGGAGCGCTGCGAGCAGATCGAACCCGTTGCGGCCCGGCATCTCGACATCGAGCAGCAGCAGTTGCGGACGCTCCCGGTCGCAGAGCTCCAACGCGGCGGTGGCGTTGGCGGCTTCGCCGCAGAGCTCGATATCGGGGTGCTTGGCGAGCAGCCGCCGGAGCTCGAGGCGGGCGAGCCGCTCGTCGTCGACGATGACAGTCCTCATGGCTTGAAGGCGGATGCCGCGATGGCGGTTTCCGCGACCGCAGGAATGGCGACCTCGGCGGTAACGGTGTCCGGGCCGGCTTGGAAGAGCGAGAGCCTGGCTTGCGTCCCGAAGAGCAACTGCAGGCGGGCACGGGCGTTTTTGAGGCCGACTCCGGCGGAGCCCTTGTTCCGGTCGAGCGTGCCGGGATTTTTGATGCGGAACAGCACGCCGGAGCGGTCGGCGAGGATCTCGATGCTGATCGTCCCGCCGTCCTCGCGCGGGCCGATGCCGTACTTCACGGCGTTCTCGACGAGGGTCTGGAGCACGAAGGGCGGTACGAGGAAGCGGCCGGCTTCGGGGTCGATGTCGCGCACGACCCGTAGGCGTTCCTCGTGGCGCAGTTGCTCGAGCGCGAGGTAGCCGTCGACCAGCGCCAGTTCGCGGGAGAGCGGCACGAGCTCGCATTGGCCGAGGAAGAGCGTCTCGCGCAGGAAGTCCGCCAGCCGGGTGACGGCGCCGCGCGGCGCCTCGATCTCCTCGGGGATGAGTGCGCGCAGCGAGTTGAGGCTGTTGAAGAGAAAATGCGGGTTCACCTGCGATTTGAGCGCTCGCAGCTCGGCCTCCTTCACCGCGGCGTCGAGCGTGAGCCGTTCGATGCGCATGAGTTGGTAGTGCCGATAGGCCAGGCAGCCGAAGTACAGGCCGCACCAGCAGACGAGCAACGGCACACACAACACGCCGACGGCGATGCACTCCGCGAAGCCCGAACTGCCGCCGAAATCGCTGCGCTCGATCGAGCCGGGGACGAACAGGATCATCACTCCGAAGATCGAGGCGGCCATCGCCAGCGCCTGCGCGACGCACCACGGCAGCAGCCAGATGGCGATCGCCCAGACGCGTCGCGGCCTCCCGCGCAGGCGCAGCAACACGATTCGCAGCAGATGGGAGTGCAACAGACCGGTGGCGGCTACCGTCACCATCATGAGCAACTCGATCCAGGGTGGGTCCGCCTCGGCGAGCAGCAGGACGGCGGAGACCTGGCAGGCGAGATAGACCGACCAGCCGGCGAGCTGGAACCTCCAATACCGCGCCGTGCCGAACCACCGGCGGTGCCAGGGATGCGTCTCGGCCGACGCGGGGAGGTTGATTTCGATCTGCGTGAAGGACATGGCGGCGCCGAAGCCGGTGCACTCAGAACTTCAGGGCTAACGCGAGCGAACCATAGGCAGCCGTATCGTCCGATTTCAGGCGGTAGTGGCGGTCGAAGTAGTCGAACTCCCGTGCGACGACGCAGCCCGCGGTGGCACTGATCGCGCAGCGCGGCGAGAAACGGTATTCGGCGGCGATCCCGACGCGGTAGTCGTTGTACTCGAGCTTGGTGTCGGCGAGCGACGGCTTGCCGGCGAGACCGGGCAGCGGGTCCTTCTCGACGTGATAGGTGTCGGAGACGCCTTCGGCGAGGAGCGAGAGGCTCAGCGATTTGCTCGCGTTGTAGGTGATCGCGGTCTTCGGGTAACCGAGGGAGACGCTCCATCGTTCAGAGGGAGTCCACTGCAAGCCGCCGCCCGGGAGTACCTTATTGCGAGCCAGGGAATCGTAGGCCAGACCGAGCATGAACGTGAACGTCTCGCTTTGGCGGTAGATCGCACCGGCCGCCGCACTGACCGCGAAGGCATTCGAGCCGGCATCGGAAGCGGCCCAGCGCAGCCCGGGGCTCAGCGCCGCGATGGCGCTCCAGCGTCCGCCACAGGGCTGCGAATAGGAGAACTCCGCTTGGGCCGACTGGAGACGTTTCGGTAACGCCACGGTGCGGTTGTTTTCCGGCAGCTCGAAGCGGGACAGGTGGAGGGTGTGGCCGACGGAAACCGCTCCGCCGTTGGCCAATTTGATCTCGTAGGCGGCGGCGTGGTCGAACTCCGCTGTCGAGACTTCGCCCACGCCGCGCGAGCCGGTCTTCAGTTTCGTGTTGCCGGAGAGACCGGTCGCGACCGAGGCGCTCAAGCCGAGTTGAAACGGTTCGGCTTCGACGGTGACTGGTGCGTCGGCTGCGAAGGTCGCGACGGCGAATGAGGTGCAGAGGATCGGGACGAGGATCGGTTTCATCGCCGAGGGACATTGCCCCGGGTCGCCTCGGTTGCACTGCCGCCTTAAGGACCGGTCGTTTTGCGGTTTGAGACGGCGGGAAACGCCAATGAACGGAAGCGCGCGTAACGGCCGCCTCGATCCGGGGCCACGTCACGCGCGTGCTCTGTCCGGGGCCGGCTGGAGTGGTCGCACTGCGGCACAGCCCGTGCTCCGAACGCCGAGCCATGACGTCCGCCGTCCGCTACATTTTCCGCCGCACACTCGGCCGCTGCGCGTTCGCACTGCTCGTCGGCGGATTGGCGACCGCGCTGCACGCCGCGGAGCTCACCGTCTTCGCTGCGGCGAGCCTCGCGGAGGCGTTGCAGGAGATCGCGCCGGCCTACATGGCGGCGACGGGCGACACGCTGCGCTTCAGCTTCGGCGCGTCCGGCCTGCTTGCCCGCCAGATCAAGGAGGGGGCTCCGGCGGATGTGCTCGTCTCCGCTGACGAACTGCGCCTCGACCAGCTCGAGAGAGCGGGCCTGCTCGCCGCCGGCACCCGGCGCACGATTCTCGCGAACCAGCTCGTCGTAGTCGTCGGCGCGGAGGCGGAATCGTTCAGCACGCCCGACGCGCTCGCCTCCGCCAACGTGCGGCGGATCGCCATCGGCGAGCCGGCGACGGTACCGGCCGGCACCTACGCGAAACAGTTCCTCGAGAGCACCGGGCTCTGGGCGCAGCTCACCGGCAAACTGGTGCCGCTCGCCAACGTACGTGCCGTGCTGGCCGCCGTCGAAGCCGGCAACGCCGACGCCGGTTTTGTTTACCGCACGGATGCGCTGCTCTCGAAGAAGGTGCGTATCGCGATTGCGGTGCCGCTCGATGCGGGCCCGCGGATCACGTACCCGGTGGCCGCGTTGCGAGACTCGAAATCGCCCGCGGCGGCGGCGCGATTCGTGACGTTTCTCGCCGGGCCGGAGGCGCAGGCGGTGTTCGCCAGATACGGCTTCCTGCCCGCGCCGTAGCGTTTCGGCGACGGGGCGTCAGGTCCGCCGGTTGTACCGTGCTCGGGCCGCCGGTGGTGTCGTGGCGCCGCTCGTGGAAAACGATCTGAGCCGGCCGAGGCTTTTCGACACATCGACGGCTGATGGCCCTCGAACCTCTGCGCCCGTCCGCGACGCGGTACGCCGCCTGTACGCAGCCGCCGGGCACGTGCGCAACTCGGCCTTGCAGTCCTTCGCGCGCGCCGGCTTGCACGCCACCGTTGTCCCAACGTGTTAACCCCTTGCGTCGCTGCGGTCGTATCGCTCGCAAGGCACGATCTTGAATTCGTACGTATAACACCCAGCCGTCAGTGCATTCCGCCCGGGGGCCAGGCGTCCGCCCAGACCATCTCCCTCAGGAATCGCCCTGCTTCCGCGGCAATTGCTCAAGGCCGCCGCCATTGCGTCATTGGATGCGGCTCCGGCTGGCACTGCTCCCGACCGACACCCTGGGGTGCAAATCCACCGAGCGCCTCTGGGACAAAGACCGCGGAGAGGGCTTCGCCGACCTTGCTAGGTTCGAAGTCTGTTTCGAAACCGAGTAACCGCTCCTCCTCAACGATCCGCCGCGCGTGCTGAAACTCACGTGGTTCCGTGCATTTTGACGGGGTCATCGTATCTGTGATTGTTGCTCCACCGGCCAGGTCGCTCACCCGCTCCCCGTCCCGCCGCTCGGAAGGGTAAAATACACCGTCGCACCTTCATCGACTTTGCCCTCGATCGAAACGTCGCCGCCGTGGCGTCGGATTATGCGCTGCACGTTTGCCAGACCGATCCCGGTGCCCGCGAACTCATTGTCCGAGTGCAGCCGCTGGAACGGCTGGAACAGCCTGCCGCCGTATTGCATGTTGAAGCCGCAACCGTTGTCGCGCACGAAGAAGGTCGGCACGCCCTCGCGCATCATGCGACCGAACTCGATACGCGCGGTGTCACGCCGGGCGGTGAATTTCCACGCGTTGCCTAGGAGGTTTTGCAGCACCGCCCGGATCAGCGTCGGATCAACGTCCGCTTCGAGCGCCGGCTCGACGACGAACTCAACCCGCCGCTGTGGCTCGCCGATTCGCAGTTCATCCGCCATCGCTTGCGCGATAGCGCTCAGATCTACCGTTACTCGACGCAATGGGGCGCGCGTATGGCGTGACAACTCCAGCATGTCGTCGATCAGCTGCCCCATCCGCTTTGTGGCGGCCCGAATCCTGCCCATCAGCTCAAGGCCTTCGACCTCCAGCCTATTCCCATATTCTTCCGCGAGTATCCGGCTGAAACCATCGATGCTGCGCAGCGGCGCCCGCAAGTCGTGCGACACGGAATAGGCGAACATATCGAGTTCCTTGATCGCCGCCTCCAAGTGCCGCGTGCGGTCTTTCACCCGTTGGTCGAGTTCTGTGTTCAATTGCCTGAGTTCCTCCTCGGTCCGGCGGCGTTCGGTCACGTCCTCCATCGCGATGATCACGCCTTGAATTTCACCGGCTGCGCTCAACAGGGGCGCCCCGCTCAGGGAAAGGATCACCTGTCGTCCGTCCGCGCCGGAGAACTCCTGCTCCACGTCGTGCACCGGCTGCCCACCGCCCACCACTTGGCGAAAGAACAGAGCTTCGTTCATCGATGGCCCGACAGCGTTCGCGCTCGGCAAGACGGGATTGCTGGACGCATCGTGGGCCGCGGCGATCGGGCGGCTGCCCGCGCCCAGTAGCTGCTCGGCGCGGGCATTGGAAAAGGTGATCCGGCCATCCTTGTTCAGAAGCTGGATGCCGACCGGGCTGCATTTCATCACGCCGGCCACGATGTCCCGCTCTTGGCGGAGATTTTCCACCATCTGCTGCAGCTCCGTCACCATGAAGTTGAACGCCCGGGCGAGCGCACCGAGCTCGTTACGCGCGGACGCGCCGGCGAGTTGCGTGCTGAGGTCGCCCGATCGGGCGCGTTGCAACGCGTCGAGGATCTCGCGCAGCGGGGCAAACACCGAGACGACGAAGACAAAAAGCACGACAACCGACGTCAGCACCACCATCGCCGTCGCACCCACGACAAACAACCGCACATTGTCCGCCTTCTGGGCAGCCGTCGCCTGCGTGGAGGCCTCGATGTAGACGAGAAAGCGCACGCTGCGCCCATCGGGCCCGAAAAGCGGCGCGACAGCGACGATGCGGTGGCCGTCGCGGTCGCGTTGTAACACCGGCTCCGTCAAGTCCGGCTTCACGAGCCGAGTGTCGATCGCAGCTACGTTGGACGCGAACTGGCCGGTGTCTTCCTTGCGCAATGAATAGAAAACGATGCCGTTGATCCCGATCACGTAGCCGTTGATCAGTTCCTCGCCCACGAGCCCGTGCATCCGCCGCCCGTCGGTCACTATGTCGAGCCTCAACAGTCCGTGATTCATCAGCGCGACGGGTCGCAAGACATTCGCCTCGATCCGACGGTCAACCTCCGCATCGAAGCGTCGGACGTAAAAAAACCCTGTGAGCGCCGAGAACACCAGCTCGATCAGGACGACCACCAACCCGACTTTGAACGCCAGCGAATGTACGAGGCGAACCAGGAGCAGTTTCATGGTGTCGTTGCACGGGCGCGAACGGACGACGCCGGCGAGGCCTCGATGAAATACTGACACGGATTGCTCGGCCCCGGCTGCGGATAGTTGGCGGCCGAGAACATCAGCGATGGCACATTGCGGAAGTGCGGCTTCAAGATGCCGTAACTCACCGGCACCTCGTGGAGACCGATCACGTGGAACTCGTCTGCGGCGATGGCGATGATCTCGCGCATGAGGGAATTCTGACGTTCTGGATCGCTGGTGCGGAGTATCTCCCGGTAGAGCGCG
Source organism: Opitutaceae bacterium (assembly GCA_035298965.1). GTDB lineage: Bacteria > Verrucomicrobiota > Verrucomicrobiia > Opitutales > Opitutaceae > CAJCBL01. Next base: position 8,541 of record DATGXO010000137.1, read on the forward strand.
ACGGAGGTCTTCACCGGCTCGGGCGGTTCCTCGGCACCCGCGCATTCGGGCGCCTCGTACCAGCGCACCCATTTGATGCCTTGGTGGGACCAGAAACCCTCGACGGGCACGTAGTGTCGCGGCGCGAGAACCGCATCGTAGCCGCCAGCGCCAGTGAAGGCCGTCGCGTCGTAGTCGTTGCCGTCCCAGCGCTTTTCCGCGTTCGCCCGCGGAATCATTTCCACGGCCACGTCGATCCCCACCGCGCGCCAGTCAGCCTGGATCATGGGCAGATGCACGTTGAAGTCGCCGGCAGCCACCGGGCTCGGCACGAGCAGGGTGAAGCGGAAGCGCCGGCCATCGGGCCCGAGTCGGAAGCCCTCGAAATCGCGCGGCTGAAGGCCCGCGCGGTCGAGGTGCTCGTTGGCGAGCGCGACATCGTAGGCAAGATACTGATTCGCCATGCGGCTGTCGTAAAACGGCGTGCCTGGCAGCGGTGCTACTTGCGAGGGCCGGACATCCAGCCCGGCGGCCCGGATGATCGCCGGACGGTCGATCGCGTGCGAAAGCCCGATGCGGAAATCCTTGCTGCGGAAAATCCGCCGCCTGACCGGATCCTCGTGCGTCAGGTTGAACGAGATCGCCATGTAATTTGAAAAACTGGACACTAGCCGGTAGAGCCCATAGCCGCCCTTCGCCTGGTTCTCCGGTAGCGCCGCGGCCGGCGGGATGTGGCGATCCTGCATGTCGATCTCCCCGGCGAGGACCAGTGGCAGGATGTCTGCGGCTTTTTCGACGACTTTGAACTCCAGCCGGTCGATGTAGGGCAGCTGGCGATAGTCCGTGTCGATTTTCCAATAGTACGGATTGCGCACGGCGCGGACAACCGGTGCCGGCCGCCCGTCGGCGTCGAACGATCCCGGTTCGATGATCCACGCCGAAAGCGCGGGGATGTCGGGCCGCGTGCTCAGGAAATTGTTGATCCAATCGACTCGCGTCTTCCTGCGGAAGAGATCCACCCAATCCGTCGCGCCCTCGCTGGCGACGAGCCGCTCGATATCCGGGTTGTAGTCCTTGTGAAACCGGGCGAGCGCGTGGCGCGGGTAGCCGGTGGGAAACGCACCGTGCAAGGTTGCGAGCCGCTGGAGGAACAGTCCCTCCGGCTCGGCAAAGTGAAAAACGACGGTGTACTCGTCGGGCGCTTCAATTCGGAAAGCCTCCGGGCCGAGGCGCAACGAAGTCGGGATCTCCTCTGCGAATTCCTCGTGCCGGTAGACCGCATCATACCAAAATACGATGTCGGCCGAGGTGAACGGCTGCCCGTCGGACCAACGCATCCCCTCGCGCAACTTGAAGGTGAATGTCCGCGCGTCGGCGCTGGCCTCGAACGACTGCGCGACATTCGGGATGACGCGTGTCCAGTCCCTGTCCCACCGCACGAGGTTTTCGTACGCCATCACTCGCCGCATGAAGAGCCGTTCGTCGCCGACCATCGCGAGATGCCACACGCCACCATAGGTGCCCAGCTGCTGCTCGGGCTCGACCAGCATGGGATTACGCGGCAGGCGTTGCTCGACGGGCGGCAGTTTGCCGGCGGCGACGAGTTGCGCGAATTCAGGCGCCTCGCGGTAGACGCTCGCCGACCACGGTGGTGCTGGCGATGCAGGCAAGGCAGGCTCGGAACGCGCCTGAAGTGTTTCGCCGGCGTTCACCGTCGCCGCGCCGCCCAGCGCGACGAACCCCGCCCAAATCAACCGACAGCACGCCCGGATTGGCAGGCACGGCGATTGCACCAGGCATGACATGGCGGGATGGCGAACCTCTCGGGTCAGAAGCGGAAGGTGAGGCGCGCCTTCACATTGAGCGGTGTGCCTGGCCAGACGATACTGCGCCCGAGACTCGCGGCGAGATAGTCGACATCGAACAGGTTATCGACGTTCACCTGCAGATTCCACGTGGCGTTGAAACGATAGGCAAGTGTGAGATTGGTCAGCGTGCGCGCCGGCAGGTAGAAACTCGGTTTGCGTGCCACGCCGGCCGGCGTGAAACCGCTCGCGTCGTCGCCGGGGCGTTCGCCGAGATAGTCGATTCCGAGGCCTGCGGAGAGTCCGTGCAGCGCCGAACCGGACGGGACGACGTAGTGCACAAATGCCGACCAGGCTACATCGGCGTTGCCGCGAAACGCCTGCCCGAACGGGTTTCGATTCCGGTACTTCGTGTAGGCCGCCATGATCGCGAGCTCTTCGGTGAGTGAACCTTGCAACTCGAACTCGACACCGTGCGCGGCCCGGTCCGAGAGCAGCGTCGGCAGCGACGGCACCGGCGGCGGATAGGCGAAGTTGCCGGGGTTCGCCACGGAGACGTTGCTTTGTTTCAGGTCGTAATAACTCGCAGTGGCACGGAGGCGGCCGTCCAACATCAGCACGCGCACGCCGCCTTCGTCCTGCCGACCTTCCTGTGTCGCCGGACCGCCCGCGACGATATTGACAGCAGGCAGCGGAGCCGCGTTTTCCGAGTGACTATAAAAAAGGGCGACCGAGCGCAGCGGTTTCACGACCACACCGTAGTTGACCAGCTCCACTTCCGGCGTGGCGCGGGAAATCACGTGCCCGCGACGGTCGTCCGTATTGAGATTGAAGCGGCTCCAGGAATAGCCCGCGTTGGCGATCAGGCGGCCGTCGAATAGCGTCACGCGTTCGCTGAGGTAAACTTGCCGCGTCTCGTTAGTCGCTTTCTGATCCCGCGCGACCGCTCCGACAACATTGGGCGAGTAGACGTAATTTTCGAGCGTGACGGGGGGCGCGGTGAGCGCGTTGCGGAAATCGGTCTCGTCCACATGGCTGTAGGCAGCGCCGAGCAGCGTCTCGAGCTTCGTCGAGTCGGCGATTTCCCACACATGGAAAAGATCGGCCTGCTGGTCGTAACTGACACGACCCAGATCGGCGATCTGGCCGCTGCGATTGTAGGTGCGCGAGATCGTGACGGGCGTGGCGAGGTAGGGCGCGGTGCGCGCGTAGACGATGCCCGGCGTGTAGTTGCCGGTGAGCGGCTCGAAGGAGTCCGCGTTCACGCCGGCCGAGGTGGCATTGCCCGCGAGCGTGGTCGTGGCGAAGCTTTCGTCGAAGACATCGCTGTGCCGTCCCTGGAGGCGGAGGGAAAGACTGTCGGCGAGTGCCGCGGTGAGGAAGTAGGTGTTCTCCACACGGCCGTCGTTGCGGAAACTGTCGGGACCGTAGATGTTGAAATCGCGCGGGATGCCCTCGTAGAGCTTCGCCTCGTTGGTGGTGCCGGTGCTCGGATCGACGACGAGTCCGTTGTAGTTGTCGATGTGCCAGTCGACATAGTGCGTTTGCCAGGTGAACTGCACAGCCGGCGAAATCCGCCACGAGAACATCGGAGCGAGGAGGCGCAGCGTCTTCGGCAGCCCCCACCAGTCTTTTGTTTCCTGAAGCGTGCCGAGCACTCTGACAGCGAACTCGCGCTTCGAGCCGAAGACCCTGTTCACGTCCACTTCTGCCCGCTGCGAATCGAAAAGCCCCGCCTCGATGCCGAGGCTGCCGCTGTCCCGGAACATGGGCTTTTTCGAAACCGCATTGATCGTGCCGCCTGGGACGCCGGCGGGCGCGAGAATGGCGTTGGGGCCTTTCACGACTTCCAACCGCTCGATCAGTACCGGCTCGATATTGCTCTGTGAGACGGTGGTGATGCCGTCGAGCGTGCGCACGCTCGTCTGGAAACCGCGAATCGTGATGCGGTCGAGACCGTTCGGTATCGTAGATTCGGTCACGCCAGCCACGTATTTCACAGAATCCAGAATTCGTATGGCGGCCACATCCGTCAGCAATTCTCCGGACACGGCGGTGATGTTTTGCGAAGAATCGAAGATCGTGGCGCGCACCCGGCCGCCCGAGATCGCCTCGGCAGGCGCGTAGCGATCGTCCGAGGCCCGCGCGACGACGGCGAACGGCGAAAGTTCGACGACCTCATCCTCCACAGGTGACGAGGCGACATCGGACTGGGCTGAAACTTTTCCAATCATCGAAAGCGTCAACCCGGCCGATAGCGGCCAGGTGAGAAGACGCTGGGACCTGCGAGAGGAGAGCTGGCTTCTGCTCATAGTAACACTGGGGGTTGAGTTGGCGACCGCCGCGACGACACCTGCTCGGACGTCCAGGTGTGTACACCCGACGCCGGTACGCGTCAGCTCCTTTTGCAGCACCGCCGGTCGGTATCCTCCGGTTGTCGCGGCGGCGTGCCACTGGTGGTGTCGTGGCGCCGCTCGTGGAAAACGATCTGAGCCGGCCGAGGCTTTTCGACACATCGACGGCTGATGGCCCTCGAACCTCTGCGCCCGTCCGCCACGCGGTACGCCGCCTGTACGCAGCCGCCGGGCACGTGCGCAACTCGGCCTTGCAGTCCTTCGCGCGCGCCGGCTTGCTCGGGCTCCGTTGTCCCTCGAATGAACCCCTTGCGTCGGCTGGTGATCCTCTTCGTCGTCTGGAGCGGCTCTGCGGTTTTTGCTGCGCCGCGTGCGGTCGTCGTCACGGGGCTTGCGGCGGATGCTGTCGCGGAGAGCCGGTTGCACGCCACGGCGGAGGAGTTGCGCGCCGGTTTTCTCGCCCGCGGATTCGCCACCGATGAGGTTGTGCTGCTCGGAATCGAGGCTCCGGCACGGCGCGAGGCGATTTTGCGCGCACTGGCCGCCACTGGCGGCGACGACGGCGAACTTTGGCTCGTACTGCTCGGCACAAGCGTGCCGGGCCGGAATGGCGAACCTTCCTTCCAGATCGCGGGACCGCGACTGGCTTCCGCCGATCTGGTCACGGCATTGCGCGGCCTCGAAGGGCGCAAGCGCGTCGTGATCGCGACCAGTCAGAGCGGCGGCTTCGTGCCGGCGCTTGCCGGGCTCCCGCAACTCGACGTTGTCGCCGCCACGGCGGAAAACGGCGAGCTCAGCGAGCCGCGCTACGGTGAAGCGTTTGCCGCCGCGCTGCGGGCGCGGCCCACGGACGATTTTTCGGCGCTGACCGCGGAGGCCGCGAGTCGCGTCGCCGCCTTCTACTCCACCAATCAACTCGCGCAGATCGAACACGCGACCGGCTGGGACGCCGCCGCGCAGCGACCCGTGCGGCTCCTAGCCGTGAATACCGGAAGCGCCGCGCCCGCTGCCTCTGGCCCGACCACGGCGACGGATCGCGTAGTGAAGCCAGTGGCGGAAACGCGGCCGCCGGTGGCGCTGGAAGACACCGTTACCCGTCTGTCGGCGACGGACGAGACGCGGCGCCAGCTCGCCGAGGCGCGCGCGGCGGCGGCCGGCTCCGACTATGCCGCGGTCGTGCTCGAGGCGGAGGACACGGTCGACCTCACCGCCAACGGCCAAGCGCGAGTGCTGCGGCGCGCGCGCACATACGTGCGCACCGGCGAGGCGCTCGATCGGGTCGCGAGTCTCCAGTTGCCCTCCGATCCGCCGCAGGTGGTGCCGCAGTTCCGCCGTGCCCGCGTGATCCGCCCCGATGCGGCGCAGGTGGTGTTCGAACCGGTGTTGAAACCGCTCCCGGACGGGGCGGATCCGCGGCTCGTCCAACTTCTGCGCGGCATCGTCGAGGTGCCGGAGGTCGAGGCCGGCTGCATCGTCGAGATCGAGTATTTGCTCGAGCTGCGGACGAGCGGCGAGGCCTGCGGTTTCTATCGCGAGTGGATGCTCGGCGCGGAGTTTCCGACGAAACGGCAGGTGCTGCGCTGCACGTTACCCGCGGGCGAAGGCTGGCGGTGGTTTGCTCCGAATCTGCCGGCACCGCAGGAGGAGC
>DATGXO010000138.1:0-10705 GCA_035298965.1 Opitutaceae bacterium
GCAGTCTCGCCCGCCAGCGCCAGCCCCGGCTGTCGCCCCGCTTCGGCCTCCGCCGCCATCCGCCGGCCGAGCGCCGCGAGCGCGGGCGCGCCGGTCGCCTCGCCCGCCGTCGTCCACGCGATCACCGGCGACACGCCCGCGGCGAGATAGCCGTCGAGCACGGTCGCGAGCGTGCTCAGATCCCGGGCACGCTGGAAACCCGCGAACCACGGCAGCACCGCGCACACGCCGCGCCGCAGCCGTTCGTGGCGACCGAGGAGAGCCAGCAACGCGAGCCCGAGCCACAGCCCGCCGAGCGCGAGCGCGACCAACCGCACGTATTCCAGCGCCGAGCCGAGCACGAGGTGCCGCAGCGGCAGCACCAGCGCGCCCACGTGCACCACGAGCAGCGGATAGAGGACCGCCAACGTGAGTTTGCCGGTGAACCGCGCGACCAGTTCGTGCCGCGTCGCGAGCCGCAGACACGTCGCCGGCAACCGTCCGGCCTCCGCGCCGGCGCTCAACAGGTGCGCATCGACGCGCGGCAGCCAAGCCGCCTGCGTCAGTTCGTCGGCGAGGCGCGCGCCGCCGCGGAGCCGTTCGATGAGCGCTGCGCGAGCCCGCGCATCCGGACCGCCGGGTGAAGCGAGCGCTTCGAGCAGCGGCACACCGGCATCGAGCGATTGGGCCAGTTGGAAATACCACGCGGCAAGTCGGCGGGAGGAGGCCATGCGGTGCGGCAACAATGCCGACGCGCCCCGACCGGGCGAGCCGCGACTCCAGAAAGTTGTTGCCGTCCGCGATGGCGGGTTGTCAGCGCTGGCACATCCGTCCATGGTGCCGCCGTCTCCCATGACGGCACCTACCGCCTGGTTCACCCTGCCCAACGCGATCAGTCTGGCGCGCCTGCTCTCCGCGCCGATCGCGCTCTGGGTCGCGTACCAAGGGCACGCCGTCGCCTACAAATGGTTCTTCGCGGCCGCGGTCGCCTCCGACTGCGTGGACGGCCTGCTCGCGCGCCTGCTGAAGGCGCAGACGGTGCTCGGCGCGCGCCTCGATGCCGCCGCCGACACCGCCACGTACCTCGTGCTCTTTCTCGCCGTGCTGCACCTCTGGCCGGAATTTGTCCGCGAACACGCGGTGATGCTCGCGGTCGCTCTGGTCCTCTACGCGGCCAACCACGTGTGGGCTCTCGCACACTTCCGCAAACTCCCCGCCTACCACACGTGGGCCGGCAAGACCTCCGCGGTGCTCATGGCCGCCGGCATGCTCCTGTGGTTCGTCTCGGGTCACGGCTGGCTGTTCACCGCCGCCGTGGTCTTCTCGCTCGTCTCGGTATGCGAGCAACTGGCGATCACCGTACTCCTGCCCGCTTGGCGATCCGACGTGCCGACGTTTGTGCACGCGCTGCGTTTCCGCCGGGAGGCGGTCGCCGCCGCGGGCTCAAGTTCACCGCCGCCCGGCCGATGAAGAGCGGAACGTGGATTCCGTTTCTCTCATCTCCAGCGCCGTCAACGCCCGCGAAAGCGCCACCGCCAGCGAACGGCGCATGGCCGTCGCCGCGAACGCCGTGCGCGCGGAACAGGAGACCGTCTCGATCTTGATGGAGGCGATCCAGCAGTCCGCCGCCTATGGCGCGAGCGGCCAACCGGGCGCCGCTGCCGCTATCGGTTCGAACTTTTCCGCGGTAGCCTGAGCCAGCGCGGAAGACCGGCTCAGGCAGGGCCGGCTCTCCGAGCCGTCCGTGAGTCCGGCGGGCCCAGCGTTCCCGCCCGCCCGACAGACGTCGCGTTGCTCACACGCGCGAAGTCACGCCCCGCAATCAGTGTTCATCCGCGTCCATCAGCGGTTTCCTTCAGGCGCATCGCGGCCACGCGGCTCACTTCTTCGCCCGCGTGATCAACACCACGCCGGCCACGATCACGGCCGCGGCGAGGGCCATCGGCCACGTTACCGCCTCGTCAGCGATCGCCCAGCCGAGCAGCACGGCGATCACGGGGTTCACGTACGCGTAGGTCGCGACCTTCGCCGGCGTGCTCGCGCGCAGCAGCCAGATATACGTGCCGAAGGCGATCAACGACCCGACAACCACCAGGTACGCCCACGCGAACGCCGAGCGCGCCGTCACTGCCGTGGGATCGAAACGCGTCCACTCGCCGAGCGCGGTGCCCACCACGAGTTGCAACGCGCCGCCCGCCATCATCTGCACGCTCGCGGCCATGAAGGGATCGCTCCCGCCGTGGTTGCGCTTGGAGCGCAGCGAGCCGAGCGCCCAGCTCACGCTCGCCACCGCGAGCGCCAGCATCGCGCCAAGCGGGAAACTCCCCGTCCAGCCCGCGCCGGGCGCCTGCAACAGCGCCACGCCGCCCGTGCCGAGCACGAGACCGGCGACCGTGAGCCGCCCCGGCCGGTGGTGTGGCGGCAAAATCCACTCGAGCAGCGCGAAGACGATCGGTGTCGCGCCGACCATCAACGCCGTGAAACCCGAGGGCAGCACCTGCTCCGCCCAGTTCACGAGCCCGTTGCCGCCGAGCAGCAACAATGCGCCCACGAGCGCGCCCTCGCGCAGCTCCGCCCAAGTCGGCGCCGCCCGACCGCGCAGCCGCAGGAACGCGTGCAGCAGCACGCCCGCGAGGAGAAACCGCGTCCCGCCCATCAAAAATGGCGGGATCGTCGCCACCGCCAGCCGGATGCCGAGATACGTCGAGCCCCACACCACGTAGATGATGGCGAAACCGAGCGCCACCAAGGCCCGCGTCGGCGGACGAGGCCCGGCGGCCGAGGTAGCAGACGAGTTCTCCATGCCCCTCAGAACGGCCGGCGCGGCCGCCGCTTCAAGCGCCGAACAACCGTCCCACCGCTGCACCGCCGTGCGGTCGCACATCCGCCCGTCCACCGTTTCACTGTCGCCGGAAAACCACTCCCGCGCTCGCCGATCCCGCCGAACCGGTTACCGTCCGCGCACCATGGCTTCCCCTTTCGAGGAGGCGGCGTACCCCGTCGCCGGAAAACTCCACAGCCTGCGCGACCTGCTCGCGGTCTTCAACGACCCGACGCACATGATCGACGACCTCTCACGGTTCTCCGATCTCCACTTCAAGACCGGCGAGCCCGCCCACTACCGCTACGACGGCGACCTCGTGCCGTTGCGCGACGGCACCGTCATGCGCCCCGAGGTGGCCGAGCTCTTCGTACGCGCGCTGCTCACGCCCGACCAGTTCGACAAACTCCAGGCGCCGCTCCCGACCGACATCGACGCCGGTTTCGCCTGGGTCGAGGGCGGCCTGAATTTCCGCGTGAACGCCTTCCGCGACCGCGACGGACTCGCCGCCGTCGTGCGCGTGCTGCCGCATCGTATCCCGCCGGCCGAGGCACTCGGCTTCCCCGATCCCCGTGTGTGGCAGGAGATCTGCAATCTCCAGCAGGGCCTCATCATCCTCGCCGGCAACACCGGCAGCGGCAAGAGCACCACGATCGCCAGCCTCCTCCAGCACATCAACACGCACCGCTCCGTGCGCGTCATCACGCTCGAGGATCCGGTCGAGTACATCTTCGGCAGCCGCCGCGCGCTCTTCTCGCAACGCGAGCTCCACCGCCACATCCCCAGTTTCGCCGCCGGCCTGCGCAGCGCGCTGCGCGAAGATCCCGACATTATCTTCGTGGGCGAGATGCGCGACCGCGAGACCGCCGGCCTCGCCCTCACCGCCGCCGAGACGGGGCACCTCGTGTTCTCCACACTGCACACGAAGGACGCCAAGGGCACGATCACCCGCCTCGTCGACATGTTCCCGCCCGAGCGCCTCAAGGAGATCACCGCGCAGCTCGCGCTCAGCCTCTCGTATGTCGTCGGCCAGCGGCTCGTCACGCGCAAGCAGGGCGGCCGCCGCATCGCCGTCGAGGTTCTCAAGAACACCACCGGCGTGGCCAACCTCATCCGTACCGGCGTCTGGCACCAACTCTACACCCAGGTGGAAACAGGGCAGAAAGACGGCATGATCACCCTCGAACGCCACTTGCACAGTCTGGTCGTTTCGGGCGAGATCACCCCGCAGGAAGCCCACAACTCCGCCAACGATCAGGCGGTGATCGACCGGCTCCTGCAAACGCAACCGCAGTGAAGAAATCCAAGTCCTACTCCGTCTACTTCGGCGGCGAACTGTTCAGCGCCAAGCACCTCATCGGCAACGCCTACCTCGCGGAGGCGATCTACGAGCGCTCCCACGGCCGCTACCAGTGCGAGCTGCCGCAGGAGTTCGACACCCGCCGCCGCAGCCTCCGCGGCATCCGCGACCAGGATATCCAGGCGCTGCTCGCCGCCGACGCCGCGATCTTCAACTACGACGGCACCGAGCTCGATTCCGGCACCGTCGTCGAGTTCATGTTCGCCAAGTTCGCCGACATCCCCGCTGTGCTCCTGCGCACCGACATCCGCCGCGGCGGCGACCAGCTCCACGAGCCGTGGAATCTGATGACGAGCTATTTTCCGCGCACCGTGACCGTGCTCGCCGACAGCCTTTCGCCCTACCGCGCCGCCGCGCTGCGCCACCACCACCTGGATGCCGCCACGCGCCTCGCCGGCCAGCACGCCACCGCCGCCGCGCAAGTCGTGTGCGACCGCATCGCCGCACAAGTCGTGCGCGCGCTCGACCGCGTAGTGAAGACCGAACCGGTCATGCCCCGCCACCTCCGCGAGGAGGTCTACCACTGGCTCGCGCTGATGCCCGCAATGCACGGTCGCCCCAAGGCCCTCCGCCGCGAGCTCGAGAAGGCGCTCTCCCGCAAGATCGACCGCGACCTGCTGTAGACCCGGGCGGCGATCGACAGCGCCTCTCGCGCGACGCGATCGGCTGTGGAGCTGCTCGCGAGAGCAGCTTCGGCAGCGTTCCGTCGCCCGAGGCTGGAAGCCCGTCATCGCCGTTCCCGCGAACGGCGCCACACCGCATTTCCCGCGCGGCGCGCCACGGAAAAACTGGACACGCCGCGCGGCTTCCTTATCCGAAAAAATTCCCTGCGCGACGCCTCCGGGAACTTCCGGCCGTCGCGCGTGTTTAGCTGACCAAAACCTCCCCCAGTTTCCGCCATGATTGAAGTCCAGAACCTCGTGAAAGACTTCGGACCGATCCGTGCGGTCGACGGCGTTTCGTTCCGCGTCACCCGCGGCGAAATCCTCGGCTTCCTCGGGCCCAACGGCGCCGGCAAGTCGACCACCATGAAGATGCTCACCGGCTTCCTCGCGCCCACCGCCGGCACCGCGCGGGTCGACGGCTGCGACGTGCGCGAAGATCCCGTCGCCGTGAAACGCCGCATCGGCTACCTGCCCGAGAGCGCGCCCAGCTACCCGGAGATGACGGTCGAGGAGTTCCTCGCGTTCATCGCCGCCACCCGTTTCCCGGGAAACACCGCCGCGCAGGCCGCCGCGATCGAGCGCGCGCTCACGTTGTGCTTCCTCACGGAGGTCCGCCGCCAGCCGATCGAAACGCTCTCGAAGGGCTACAAGCAGCGCGTGGGCTTCGCGCAGGCCGTGCTCCACGACCCGCCGGTGCTCGTGCTCGACGAGCCGACCGACGGCCTCGACCCCAACCAGAAACGCGAGGTACGCCGCATCATTGCCGGCATGGCGAAGGAGAAGGCGATCATCCTCTCCACGCACATCCTCGAGGAAGTCGAGGCGCTCTGCACCCGCGTGATCATCATCGCGCGCGGCCGCGTCGTCTGCGACGAGTCGCCCGCCGCGCTCCGCGCCCGCCATCCCGAGGGCCGCCTCGACGAGGTCTTCCGCGAACTCACCCTCGGCCCCGCCGCCGCGCGCACCGCCTGACCGCGCCGCTCCGCCGTCCGCTTCTAGCCTTCATCCCTTCTTTCCGTTTCGCCCCATGATCACCGCGATCTTCAAACGCGAACTCGCCGGCTATTTCCGCACGCCGCTCGCGTACGTCATTCTTGCCGTCTTCCTCGTGCTCGCGAGCGCCTGCTGCTTCTTCCTCGGCGGGTTCTTCGATTCGAACACGGCCTCGTTGCAACCGTTCTTCCGTTACCTGCCGATCCTCTTCCTGTTCCTCGTACCCGCCGTCGGCATGCGCCTCTGGGCCGAGGAGCGTCGCGGCGGCACGATCGAGCTGCTCTTCACGCTTCCGATCACGCCCGTGCAGGCGGTGCTCGGGAAGTTTCTCGCCGGCTGGCTCTTCCTCGCGCTCGCCGTGCTGCTCACGTTCCCGCTCGTGCTGACCGTCGCGTATCTCGGCTCGCCCGACTGGGGCGTGATCGCCGGCAGCTACCTCGGCGGCGTCCTGCTCGCCGGCGCGTACCTCGCGATCGCCTCGCTCATGTCGGCGCTCACGAAAAACCAGGTCGTGGCGTTCGTGCTCGGGTTCGCCGTCTCGCTGGGCTTCGTGCTCGTGGGCTTCAGCCTGTTCTCCGAGCTGCTCGCCGGCTGGGGCCTGCCGGCTGCGTTCATCGAGTGGCTCACCAACTTCGGTTTCATGCCGCACTACGAGTCGATCACGCGCGGTCTCGTCGACCTGCGCAGCGTGGTGTACTTCCTCTCGCTCACCGGCTTCGCGCTGTTCCTCAACGTCGTCGCGATCGAGCGCGGCACCGGCCGCCGCAGCGTCGTCGTGGGCCTGCTCGTCGCCGCGCTGGTGCTGGTCAACTATCTCGCCGGCGCCGCCCACCTGCGGGCCGATCTCACCGCCGACCGCACCTTCACGCTCTCCGCCGGCACGCGCAGCCTGCTCGCGAAGATCGAGGAGCCGATCGCGTTGCGCTTCTATTTCAGCCGATCGCTCCGTGAGAATCCGCGCCTCGCCTACATCAAGAACTACGCGAACCGCGTCGAGGAGCTGCTCCGCCAGTACGTCGCCGCCTCCGGCGGGAAACTGAAGCTCGTCGTGACCGACCCGAAGCCCGACACGCCCGAGGAGGAGGCCGCCACGCGCTCGCGCATCACCGGCCAGGCGCTCGGCGACGGCACGAAACTCTTCTTCGGCCTCGTCGCCACGCAGGCCGATCAGGAGAAGGCGATCGAGTTCTTCGCGCCCGACCGCGAATCGTTCCTCGAGTACGATCTCTCGAAGCTCATCCACTCCGTCCAGCTCGCCACCAAGCCCAAGCTCGGCCTGCTCACCAGCCTGCCGCTGCGCGCCACCGGTTTCAGCATGCCCGGCATGCCGCGCGAACAGGGGCAGGTCGTCGCCGAAGAATGGGCACTCAACTTCGAGATCGTCGAGATCCAGCCCACCGCCACCGAGCTGCCCGCCGGGCTCGACGCTCTCGCCGTGATCCACCCGCAGAACGTCGTCGAGCCCCTCCTCTTCGCGATCGACCAGTTCGTGCTCGCCGGCAAACCGCTCTTCCTCGCGCTCGACCCGAGCTCGCGCCACTTCGCCGCGCAGGGCCGCCAGATGCAGATGTACGGCGGCCAGGCACAAAACGTCTCCTCCGCCCTCCCGCGCCTGCTCGACGCCTGGGGCGTGACCTTCGATGCGAAGCGCCTCGTCGGCGACCTCGATCTCGCCTACCTCGCGCGCACACAGGACGGCACGACCAGCATGCCCGTGTGGATCGGCCTGCGAGGAGAAAACCTCGCCAAGGATTTCGTGCCCGGGAACTCCATTAAAGACCTGCTGCTGCTCGAAGCCGGCTCGTTCACGCTCAACTCGCCTGCCGGCCTCGAAGCCACGCCGGTCCTCCAGACCAGCACGCGTAGCGGCGAACTCGACGCCTTCCTGCTCCAGTTCGGCCAAGGCACCGACCTCTCGCGCCAGCTCAAACCCGACGGCAAAACGCGCGTGCTCGCCGCCATGCTTCGCGGCACCTTCAAGACCGCGTTCCCCGATGGCGCACCGAAGCCCGCCGAGCCGGCCAAGCCCAACGCCAACGCCAACGCCACCGCCGCCGCCGCCGCCCCGAAACCCGAAACCCAAAACGCGAAACCAGCCACGTCAGCGGCCACGCCCGCACTCGCGACCTCCGCGCAACCCGGCCTCGTGTTCCTCATCGGCGACACCGACTGGCTGCTCGACGAGTCGTCGCTCGACACGCGTTACCGCAGCGCCGGGATCGTGATGCCGTTCAACGACAACCTCGCCTTCGCGACCAACGTCATGGATTTCCTCGGCGGCAGCCGCGACCTCATCGGCCTCCGCGGCAAGGGCACTTCGCAGCGCCCCTTCGAGGTGATCCGCCAGATGGAGCTCGTCGCACAAGCCGAGTACCAGGACCGGCTCGACGAACTCGATGGCCGCCTGCGCTCCGTGCAGCAGCGCCTCTCCGAGCTGCTCCAAAACCAAAAGGACCAGACGCGCCTCGTCGCCACGCCCGAGATGCAGACCGAGATCGAGAAGTTCCGTGTCGAAGAAGCGGCGATGAAGTCCGAGCGCCGCGCGATCCGCCTCTCGCTGCGCGAAGGCATCGAGCGTCTCCAAAACACGCTCATCGCCCTCAACCTGCTCGCCGTGCCCGCGTTCGTCGCGATCGGCGGCGTCTGGTTCTTCCAACGCCGCACCAAGCGCCAGCGCGCCTGAGCTGAACGTATCGAAACGCGCCAAGCGTTTCGACCTCCGCCCTCTCGCCTTTCCCCTTTCTCCTCCAGTCTCGTCTCCCATGAAGCTCAAGCCTCTCGCCCTCGTCGTCGCACTCCTCGCGATCGCCGCCGGCATCGTCTTCTGGCAGAATCACCGCACCGTCGCCGATCCTTCCGCCGACCCGCGCGTCGGCCGACCGCTCGTCGCCGCCGAAAACCTCGCCGCGCTCCGCGGCGTGCGCGTGGTCTCCGGCGGCCAGTCCGTGCTCGTCGCCGCCGATGCCGCCGGCGACCAATGGAACGTGCCCGACTACTTCGGGCTTCCCGCGGATTTCGGCAAACTCGTCACCCTGATCGAGTCGCTCCGCTCCGCGAAGATCTCGCGTTTCGTCACCGCCCAACCCGAGCGGCTCGAGCGTCTCGGTTTCGCCGGTGATCTCGTCGAGCTCCGCGGCGCCGACGCCAAGCCGCTGCTCACGCTCCACCTCGGGAAAACCGCCGAGAACGGCGGCCGCTTCGTGCGCTTCGACGACGAGAAGAAGGCCTACCTCGTCGAACTCGAGGCCTGGCTCGACGCCGTCCCCAAAAACTGGGCCCGCAGCCAGCTCCTCGACGTGAAACCGGAAGCCGTCGCCAGCCTCGAGTTCCGTTTCGCCGACGGCACCACGCTCGTCGCCCAGCGCAACGCCGACGCCACCGGTTGGACCGCCGCCGCCCTCCCCGCCGGCAAAATCCTGAACGCCTCCGCGATCGACACCACCCTCACTCAGCTCACCGCGCTGCGTTTCACTGATACGACCGAGCCCACCACGCCCGACGCCGTGGCCGCCCGCGAGCACGCAAAGTCCGTCGTCGTCACCCTCAAGGATGGCACGAGCTACACCGTCGCCCTCGGTCGCCGCCCGGCACCGCCGGCCCCGGTCGCCGCCGCAAAACCTGCCACGCCGGCTTCCAGCACCATCTCCGCCACCACGGCCCCGATCACCATCGGACCCGACGGCAAACCGCAAGTCGTCGAGGCCGCAGAGTCGGCATCCGGCACCGCCAACGAACTCGAAACCCAAAACCCGGAACCCGAAACCGCCGCAGCCGAGCCCACTCCCGCGCCCGGCCCGGTCTTCGCCTTCATCACCTCGAACCGCGACAGCGACCCGCTCAACGCGCTCATGCAGAAGCGCGCGTTCCAGATCGGCGAATGGATCCTCAACAACCTCCCCGCCGACCGCGCCGCGTTGCTGCAGGACCAGCCCGCGCTGCCCCCGACCGCGCCCGCAACTGCCCCGGCCACCGCACCCGCTCCGTGACTATAGGCCAGGTCGTCGACCTGACCCCTTCGTCGTGTTCCGATGGTGGGGCGGGCTTTACGCCCGCCAAAGTGCTGGATCTGTACGCGCCACCCGCCCCCCGCCTTTCTCCATCCCGCTACTTGCCAACCGTCCGGGCACCTGCCACGTTCCGCGGCCCTGTTCTTTGATTGGCGCACTAGCCAGTCCCCCAGCCATGGTCCTCCGCTTTGGAATTTGGACCTTGGCCCTTTGGAATTTTCCGTTTTCGGGGGTGTTCTGGATTCGACCCTTGGTCGGAGTGCAGCGCTGCACGTCGAGGTTGGCCGTTTCCTCGTTAATCCGCGGCCAAAAAACTAAGTGGCACCTACGAAGAAATGCCCCTGGCTGCTTAATTAAAGCAACCACGCGTCACCGGCGACACCTGCTAGCCGGATGATGCGACGACAGCAGGCATAGCGCGAGGGGGCGTCAATGGCCCTCGCGTCGTATCTTCATCCAGCGGCTGGCCGTCGTTTTGCCCGTCCGGGAGCGCAACGACGGCGAGATTAAACTCGGGCTAAACGTGTAGATGTGTTGTGCGAAGGTCAGGGGCACGCGGGTTCAAATCCCGCCACCTCCACCAGTTTTCACATTGGGGTCATAGCTCAGTTGGAAGAGCACCTGCTTTGCAAGCAGGGGGTCGTCGGTTCGAACCCGTCTGGCTCCACCAATTCCCGAAACGCCGGTCCGCGCCTGAAGAACGCGGGCCGGCGTTTTTTTGTTCGGCGGAGACGTTTTTCAAAAACTGCTGGAGGAAACCGGCATGTTTCGCGCATCGTGGATGGCGGGTGCGCTCGGGCCGGTGTCATGTCGGTTTCGACGCACTGGGTCGCGCGCTCCATCTCCTCTCCACTTCGCGATGCGGTCCTCCGCCTCCAGC
>DATGXO010000139.1:0-61598 GCA_035298965.1 Opitutaceae bacterium
GTGCGCGTGACGGCGTTGACGCGCAACGCGGCGAAGGCGGCCGAGCTGCGCGCGGCGGGCTGCGAGCGGGTGCTCGAGGCCGATCTGGGGACCGACGCGTGGCACACGGCGGCGGAGGGACCGTACGATTTTGTGATGAACTGCGTGAGCGCTGGCGGCGGCGGCGCGGCCGGTTACCGGCACAGCTATGTGGACGGAATGCGCTCCGTGTCGCGGTGGCTCGCCGGGCAGCCGCGCGGTGGGACGATCGTCTACACGAGCAGCACGGGCGTGTATCCGCAGGGCGGCGGCGGACGGATCGACGAGGAGGCGCCGACCGAGGGCGCGGGCGAGAATGGCCGGTTGCTGCGCGAAGCCGAAAGCGAGCTCGCGCGCGGCGCGGGCGCGGCGGACTGGCGGTGGTTCGTGCTGCGGCTGGCGGGGATTTACGGGCCGGGCCGGCAGGGCATGCTCGACGAGATTCGGCGCGGAGCCGCGACGTTGCGCGGCGAGCCGACGCACCGGATGAATCTCGTGCACCGCGACGATGTGTGCGGCGCGGTGTGGGCGTGTTTCGGCGCACCGGCGGAGGTTCGCGACGAAGTCTTCAACGTTTCCGACAACGCGCCGGCGCCGCGGGCGGAGGTCGCCGGCTGGCTCGCGCAGCGGCTCGGCGTGGGGTGTCCGCAATTTGGGCATGAGGCCGGCGATGGTGCGCCGGCGGACGCGAATCCGTTCGGTCGGCGGCGCGCGCCGGACCGAATCATCGTGGCGGAGAAGATCCGTCGCGTGCTCGGCTGGGCGCCGCGGTTTCCGGACTATCGCGCCGGCTACGAGGAGATCCTGGCGACGTAGTATTGAGATCTTTTGCCGGGGCCGCCGCGGAGCGCTCAGCGCGGGCGGGCGGTGTCGCCATGGAATCGATCCGGGTGCTTGAATCGGCCGGTGCGACAGCCGTTGAGGAGGGGCATGAACAGTCCGCTCCTCATCCGCTGCGCCGGGCCGCGCGATCTCGCCGAGATCGCGCTCCTGGTCGTCGCGTTTCGCAACTCGCTCGGAAAGGAGCGGCCGACTCGGAGTGAGATCGAGCGGCGGATCGAGCGCCTGCTGCGCGATCCGGCGGTGACCATCGGTGTGGCCGCGGAGGGTCGGGCGCTGCTCGGGTATGCGTTGCAGCGGCGCTGTTTCTCGCTCTGGGCGGGCGGCGGCGCGGCGGTGTTGGAGGATCTCTTCGTGCTCGAGCCGGCACGCGGGCGCGGCATCGGGCGGCAGTTGGCGGAGCACGCGATCCGCGAGGCGCGGGCGGCGGGTTGCGAAGGGTTGTCGCTCGACACGAACGAGCGCAATGCGGTGTCGACCGCGTTGTACGGCAGCCTGGGTTTCACCTGCGAGCGTCCGCGCTGGGACGGTGGCCGGCAGGTGCGCTACGATCTCTCGCTGGCGCCGGCGCAGCCGGTGGAGTCGGGCGTGCGTTGGGGACCGTGGATGGTGAAGTGGTGAGGGCCGCGCGGTGCCGCTGGGGCGGCGGCGGAGTTTTCCGTTGCGTCGGGGTGAGGCGGGCCAAGCCTCGCGGGCCAAAACCCAAACCCATTTCGTACCATGGCTGGACTCGGCAAAATGTTGAAACAGGCGGCGAAGATGCAGAAGCAGATCGAGGTGCTTCAGCAGGATCTCGAAAAGAAGGAGATCGATGTCTCGAGCGGCGGCGGCGCCGTGAAGATCAAGGTCAACGGCCAGGGCAAGTTCGTCGCGCTCTCGCTCGACGCCGAGTTCCTCAAGGAGGACGCGAAGGTCGTGTCGGAGACGGTGCTCGGCGCCGTGCAGGAGGCCGCCGCGAAGGCGAAGGCGCTCAACGAATCCGAAATGCAGAAAATCACCGCGGCGTTCCAGATGCCGGGGATGTTCTGAACGCGGAGGCGTTCAGAATAGGAGGGTTTCGGATTTCCGGTTCCGGGTTTCGGAACGGAGATGGCCCGGGGCGAGCATCCTTGGATCGGTGTTCGGGAACTCGGAACCCCAAACGCGAAACCCGAAACCATTCACAGATCCCATGACTCCCGCGTTCGAGGCGCTGCAGAAGCAGCTGAAGCAACTGCCGGGACTGGGCTACCGCTCGGCGGAGCGCATCGCGTTGCACCTGCTCGTCGAGCGGCCGGAGCGGCTGCCGCAGATCGTGGCGGCACTCCAGGCGGCGGCGCAGGCAGTGGGGCGTTGCGCCGTGTGCGGCAACCTCGCGGAGGGCGAGACCTGCGCGGTGTGCGCCGACGCGAAACGCGAGGCGGGGCTGGTGTGCGTCGTCGAGCACGTGCCTGACTTGGTGGCGATCGAGCGCAGCGGCGCGTATCGCGGGCGTTATCATGTGCTGCACGGGAAGCTGTCGCCGATCCATGGAGTCGGACCGGAGCAGCTCAATCTCGGCTCGCTGGTGCGGCGGCTGCAGGGCGGCGAGATCCGTGAGCTGATCCTCGCGCTTTCGAACGACATCGAGGGCGAGGCGACGTGCCATTTCATCACGGAGAAGCTTCCCGCGGGCGGCGCGGTGAAGGTGTCCCGGATCGGTTTCGGCCTGCCGAGCGGCGCCGGGGTGCTCTACGCGGACTCGGTGACGCTCAAGAGCGCGCTCGAGGCGCGGCGCGAGTATCGTTGAGCGGGGATTTGCGCGGGGCGCGGCTGCGACTCGCGTTTACGAGCGGGCGGAGTGCGCGATGCGGTTGAGAACAAACGCATGGACCCGCGGCGTGAGGTGCGATCACGTGCGGGCTCGGTGCGGCTGAGCGTCGGAAAATCCCTTCGCCTAGTGGCTGGACAAGCCGGGGCGGGTTTCGCCAACGTGGACCTTTTGTGCCCAGCAACCCATTTCCCATGAGCAACGCCTCCACTCCCACGAAACAAGGTAATCCCGCTGTCGTCGGCCTCGCCGGCTTCGGCCTCACAACGCTGATGCTTCAGTTCCACAACGTGGGCTGGGCCGGCCTCGGACCGGTGATCTGGCTGGGCATCGTCTTCGGCGGTGCGGCGCAGTTGATCGCCGGCTTCCAGGAAAAGGCGGCGGGCAACAACTTCGGCTACTGCGCGTTCACCTCGTACGGCGCGTTCTGGATCAGTCTCGCGCTGATGCTGCTCGGAAACAATTTCGGGATTTTCAAGGCGTCGCACACCGACGTGGGCTGGTTCCTGGTCGCGTGGACGTTGTTCACGGTGATCCTCTGGGTGGGCGCGCTGCGGATCCACGGCGCGATGGCCTGGACGTTCACGCTGCTGCTCGTCGGTTTCATCCTGCTCGATGTGGCCCATTTCTGCCCGGAGGAGCTCGCGCCGACGGTCACGAAGATGGCCGGCTACGAGTTGATGGCCTGCGCGCTGGCCGCGTGGTACATGATGGGCCGGATCGTGATCAACGATGTCTACGGCCGCGAGGTGCTGCCGGCCGGCCAGCCTTGGATCAAGGGCTGAGGCGGAACGACGCGAGACAACAGCTCCGCAATTCTCGAGAGCCGGTGGCGCCGCGGGCGTCGCCGGCTTTTTGCTTTCAGCGGCAGTGGTGGAGGTGGGCCCAGCGGTCCTGCCCTACCTCGAGCGTCAAGAGCGGCGGGAGCAGGACAAACAAAACCGCCGGAGGCGCGTGGCCTCCGGCGGTCGAGAGCGTGGGCGCGTCGGACGGTCGGTGCCGGCCGCTCGCGCGACGCGATCACTTCTTCTCGGATTTGGTTTCGTCCACGAGGACGTAGAGCCGCGCCTTGCCGCGCAGCACGAGGACGAGCGTGCGCTTCGTGGCGGGCTTCGTGGTGAGGTCCACGGCATCCTTCGCGTTGGCGACGGGCTTCTTGTTGATCTCGATGATCACATCGCCCTCGCGCAGGCCAGCCTTGCCGGCGGCACTGTCGGGATCGACGTCGGTGATGACGGCGCCCTTCTGGTCGCTGGGCAGACTGAGCTGCTCGCGCAGCTGCGGCGTGATGTCGGCGACACCGACGCCATTGAGGGTGTCTTCGGCGCTTTCGCTGCCGCGGGTGCTCTTCTCGGCATCGCCGAGCTGGCCGTCTTCGCGGGGCTGTTCGCCGAGTTTCACCGTGAAGGTCTGCGGTTTGCCGTCGCGGATCACGTCGAGTTTCACCTCGGTGCCCGGGTTGTAGCGGCCGACCATCAGGCGCAGGCGGCGGGCGTCGGCCACGGGCTGGCCGTCGAGTTTCACGATCACATCGCCCTGCTTGATGCCCGCTTTCTCGCCGGCGCTGCCAGGCGACGTGCCGGTGACGATCACGCCTTCCTCGACGCCGAAGCCCTTCTTGAGGTCTTCGGTGATGTCCTGGATCCCGACGCCGATGTAGCCGCGCTCGATCTTTCCCTTGGTAATGAGCTGCTCCATGACGGCGCGGGCGAGATTCGAGGGGATCGCGAAGCCGAGGCCCATGAAACCGCCGGTGCGGCTGTAGATCGCGGTATTGATGCCGACGAGACGGCCGTCGGCGTCGACGAGCGCACCGCCGGAGTTGCCGGGGTTGATCGCGGCGTCGGTCTGGATGAAATCCTCGTACTCTTCGATATTGAGCCCGCCACGGCCGGTGGCGCTGACGATGCCGGAGGTGACGGTCTGGCCGATGCCGAAGGGATTGCCGATGGCGAGTACGGTGTCGCCGACTTCGAGGGCGTCGCTGTCGGCGATGGTGATCGGCGTGAGGCCCTTCGCGTCGATCTTGAGCACGGCGAGATCGGTCTTGGGATCGCGGCCCACCACCTCGGCGACGAGCTCGCGTTTGCCGCCGGCATCGAGGCCGACCTTCACTTCATCGGCGCCGTCGATGACGTGGTTGTTGGTGAGAATGTAGCCGTCGGCCGAGACGATGACGCCGGAGCCGAGGCCCTGTTGCTTCATCTCGGGCTGGCGTTGGCGGCCGAAGCGCCGCTGCTGGGGCGCCGAGTTCTCGTCGTCGTTGTCCGGAGCCTGATCGCCGAAAAAGCGGCGGAAGAGCGGATCGTTGAAGAACGGCATGAGCTCGGGGTGCGGGTTCCTCACGGTCTTCGAGGAGAAAACGTACACGACGCTCGGCGCGGCCTTCTTCACGACCGGCGAGTAGCTGCGGGGCGCGGCGGCATCGCGTTTGGCGGCGGAGCGTTCGACCTTCAACTCGGGGAGCTCGCGGTCCGTGGCGGCCTTGGAGTCGGCGTGGAGCGGCGCGACGACGAGGAGCCCGGTGGCGGCGGCGACGCCCAGCGCGGCCAGCAGGTAGGAACGGGGTGAGGTGCTCATGGTTTTGGTCATGTGGTAGAAAATCGACGCCTTTGACACAACACCGGCCCGCATTTGTTCCCCCTCCGGCGCGGCTTTCCCTGACAAACGCCTGACAATCTCCTGATCCCGGCCTGACGACTTCCGCGAGCTGGTGTGCGAAGCTGGTGCCGATGAAAACGCATTCACTTTTCCGTGCCTTCGCCGCCGCGGCACTCGCCGTGGGCGGGCTCGTGTCTTTTGCCTCGGCTGCGAAACCCGCCTCGGCTCCGGTCGAGGTGCAGATCGACTTCGATCGCCCCGTGCTGCCCGCCGACGAGGTGCAGCGCGCGATCGTGAAGATCGGTCTGCGTGGCTGCCGCCCGCCGCGCGAACTCGACCGTCAGCCGGTCAATCTCGTAATCGTGCTCGATCGCTCCGGCTCGATGAGCGGCGAGAAGATTGTGCGCGCGCAGGAGGCCGCGATCGAGGCGCTGCACCGCCTCGACCGGCGCGACCTGTTCTCGCTGGTGATCTACGACCACGAGGTGGCGACGCTGATCGCGCCGCAGTCGCCGAGCGACACCCGCTGGCTCGAGCGCCAGATCCGCGGCATCAGCTCGCGCGGCAACACCGCGCTGTTCGCCGGCGTGTCGCAAGGCGCCGCGGAACTGCGCAAGAACCTCGAGCGCTCCGGTTATGTCCACCGCGTGCTGCTGCTCTCCGACGGCTTGGCGAACGTGGGCCCGAGCTCGCCCGACGATCTCGGCCGACTTGGCGGCGCGCTGCGCCGCGAGGGGATTTCCGTCACGACGATCGGCCTCGGCGACGGTTTCAACGAGGACCTCATGACCGCGCTCGCGCAGCGCAGCGACGGCAACCACTACTACGTCGCCGAGAGCGGCGATCTGCCGGGCATCTTCGCTGCGGAACTCGGCGATGTGCTCAACGTCGTCGCGCAGCGCATAGCGATCACGGTCGAGTTTCCCGCCGGCGTGCGCGTGCTCCGCTCGATCGGCCGCGAGGCCGCGTGCCGCGACAGCGCGGTGACGTTCGACCTCAACCAACTCTACGGCGGCCAGGAGAAATTTCTCCTGGTCGAGGTCGAGGTGCCGGCATCGAGCGCCGACGAAGTTCGCACGCTCGCCCGCGCCCGTGTCAGCTATGCCGATGCCGACGGCGCGACGACCCGCGAGCTCCGCGCCGAAGGGCAGGTGCGCTTCTCCCGCGACGAAGCGCTCGTCCACCGCTCGGCCAATCAGCAGGTGCAGACCGAATACGCCGCAAACTACGTCGCCGAAGCGAAGAGCCAGGCGATCGCGCTCGCCGACGCCGGCCGCAAGGACGAAGCCGCCGCCGTCATGCGGCAAAGCAGCGTGCAGCTCAGTCGCGTGGCCAGCAGCTACAACAACGCCCCGATGGCCGCCATCGCCGAGCAGACGGAGCGCGAGGCCGACGAAGTCGCCCGCAAAGGCATCGACGGCGAGCGCCGCAAGGAGATGCGCGCCGACGCGTACAAGACCACCAATCAGCAGAAACGATGACGCACGCGGCGCCGTTTGCCGGTTTCTTGACGGCGCCGCGCCATCTGCTCCCTCGACCTGCCGTCCACCGCACCTAAGCTCGCCCGCCGATGTCGCCCGCTCCCCGCCGCGTCTGGTTGCCTTGGTTACTGCTGCTCGTGCCGACCCTGTTGATCGGCGGGGTGGCGCTGCGATTGTTGTGGCTCGAACAGCGCCGGATCGACGAGGCCGCGAGCGAAGTGCAACAGCGCGCCGAGGTGGCGGTGCGGGCGCGCGCTCAGGTCGCGGCGGACAACATCGAGCTGCTCGTTGCCGAGATCCGCGACGGGTTGTTGCGCGAACTCGCCGAGACCCCCGAGGGCGACCTCGAGGCCCTGCTGGCCAACTGGCCGCAGACGAACCCGCTCGTGGCGCAGACGTTTTTGTGGCGGCCGGATCGGGCGACACTCGCGTGGCCGCCGGCGGACAGCCCGGAGCGGCGCGCATTCCGCCAACGCCACGCCGCACTCTTCGGTGGCGGCGAAAACTCGCTCGCAGCAGCCGTGCAGCAGGAGCAGGCTGCCGCCAACCGTAGTCAGTCAAAGGATGCAATACCCAGCCAGGTGCAGTTTGACGGCGAGGTGGCGTTTTCACGGAACACCGAAGTCGCCGCAAACCAGGCGTTGCGGCTCGATGTGCAGAAGGCTGCGCGCAGTTCGGCTGCAGCGGCGAAAAGCATGCCCGCCTCGCAGGCCCGCGACAGTTACCCGCCGAGCAAGAAGATCGCAGAGACGAGCGAGCTGCGTCGGCAGGATGCGCGGGAGCGCACGCGGTCGAAGCTCGACGCCGAGCGCCAGCGCGAGGCCGAAGACAAAGGTTATGCCGGCGCTCCGGCGCAGTCGGAGAGCCTCTTCGCGTCAGATATCGCGTCACCTCCGGCCGCGGTGGGAGCGCCGGCGAACATCGCTGAACCGCCGCGCCGCAACGGGCACGCCGTACCGTTAGCCATGGATACGGCGGCGGTGCCGTGGCGGGAACCGGCGAGCGGCTGGCTAGGACGCAATGTGGACGGCGCGGTTTTCCTGCTCGGCTGGTGGCAACCGGCCGGCGGCGGCGCGGTGCGCGGCGTGGAGTTGAATCTTCCCGCGGTGCTCGAACGCGTGCAGGCGCTCGTGCCGACGCGCACGGAGGAGGGCGGGCGATTCGCGGTGCGCGGCCCGGGCGAGTCGCTTGGCAACGCGCCGATCCGGATTCCGCTCGCGGCGACATTGCCCGGCTGGACGCTTGCGGCGTGGCCGGGCGCGGCGCCCCGGATCCAATCGCTCGATGTCGGCGGCGGATTTTTCGTCGTGGCGGCGTTGCTGGTGGGAGTGTTCGTGGTGGCGATCGTCGCCGGTGGCGCGATGTTCTTCCGGCAGGCCGCGGCGGCGGCGCGCGAGGCGGCGCTGAAGACCTCGTTCGTGTCGAACGTCTCGCACGAGATGAAGACGCCGCTGACGACCATCCGCATGTACGCGGAGATGCTCGCCGACGAACGCGTGGACGATCCCGCGAAACGCGCACGGTATTTTTCGACGATCGGCCGCGAGACCGCACGGCTCACGCGGCTGGTGAACAACGCGCTCGATTTCGGCCGGCTCGAGGCCGGTCGTAAGGAGTACCACCCGGAGACGATCCCGCTCGGGCCTTGGTTCGCGCGGCTCGTGGAGACGTACGCGCCGCGCGCGGCGGAAGCGGATGTCCGGCTCGTGGCGACGCCGCCCGCGGCCGGCGCGGCGGTGCGCTGCGACCCGGATTCTCTCGATCAAGTTGCGCTCAATCTCATCGACAACGGCCTGAAATACGGCGCGGCGGGCGGCGTGCTCGAGTTGCATGCCGACGCGGTTGCCGGCGGCTGGGCGGTGGTCGTGGCCGATCGCGGACCCGGCGTGCCGGCGGCGCACCGCGAGCGGATCTTCGACCGTTTTTACCGTGTGGACGATTCGCTCACCGCGACGAAGCAGGGCGCCGGCCTCGGCCTCACGATCGCGCGACGATTGGCGCGCGACCAGGGCGGCGATCTCGTCTGCCATGCGCGCGAGGGCGGCGGCGCGGCGTTCGTGCTCACGTTGCCCGTCGCGACGGCGACTTCATGAAGTTCTGTCACAGAGGTCGCGGAGCCAGATGAGAGCGCGGAGATGCCCAAGGTGTGATCCGCTTCCGACCTACTCGCTACCCACTGCTCGCTACTTCTTCCATGAAAGCTCGAATCCTCATTGCCGAAGACGACTCCGCCATCCGCCAAGGCCTCTGCGATCTGCTGGAGGGCGAAGGCTATGCCGTGGTGCCGGCGGTCGACGGGCTGCAGGCGCTCAAGCTCGCGGCGCAGGAGAAGACGGACCTCTACGTGCTCGACGTCATGATGCCGGGGAAAAACGGTTACGACGTGTGCCGCGAGTTGCGGCGACGTGACCAGCGTACGCCGGTGTTGTTCCTGACCGCGAAGGGCGAGGAGATCGACAAGGTCGTGGGGCTCGAGCTCGGCGCCGACGACTACGTGACGAAGCCGTTCGGCGTGCACGAGTTGCTCGCGCGCGTGGGCGCGCTGCTGCGGCGGGCGAAGCGGGGCGCGGCGGAGGCGGAGACTTCGACGTTTGGCGACACGCTCAAGTTCGGCGAAGCGGTCGTGGACAGGAAGACATTCACGGTGCGGTTGCGCGGGATGGAGGCGCCGCTGACGCCGCGCGAGATGAAGCTGCTGGAGGCGTTTGCTGCGCGGCCGGGCGAGGCGCTCTCCCGCGACCAGCTGCTGAACGCGGCATGGGGCATCGATTATCTGGGCACGACGCGGACGCTCGATCAGCATGTGGCGCAGTTGCGAAAGAAGATCGAGATCGACCCTGAGGCGCCGCGCGTGCTGCTCACGGTCCACGGCGTGGGTTACCGTTTCGCACGGTAGCCCCGCGGTCGCGGGCGGGAGGAGCGGAGGGCGTCACACGCTCGTCACGGCCCGGTCCCTTGACACTGCGGCGGACGGTCATTACTCCGGTGCCCCCGATGGACGCCGCGCTCGCACAACCGGTCCTCGTGCTCAACCGCCTTTGGCAGGCGGTGAACGTGATTGCGGCGCGTCACGCGTTCATGCTGCTGGCGCGGGAGCATGCGCAGGTTGTTTACCGCGACGAGGTGCTGGAGGATTTCCGGGTGTTCTCGTTGATGGACTGGCTGGATTTCTCGCGCCACAACCCGCCGGTCGAGGAATGCGAGCGGGTGCGAGCGGTGCGGCAGCACATCCGCGTTCCCCGGGTGATCCTGCTCACGGTGTTCGACAAGATGCCGTGCAAGGAGCTGAAGCTGACCCGCAACAACGTGTTCGAGCGCGACAAGAATCGTTGCCAGTACTGCGGGAAGATCTTCCTGCGCGAGGAGCTGAACCTCGACCACGTGATCCCGCGTCACTACGGCGGCAAGACGACTTGGGAGAATATCGTGTGCTCCTGCATCGCCTGCAATTCGCACAAGGCGAACCGGCTGCCGCACGAGGCGCACCTGCGGCTCATCCGGAAACCGGCGCGACCGAAGTGGCGGCCGATCATTTCCACCATGCTCGAGAAACAGCCGCACCACCCGGCATGGAAGCACTTCCTCGACGTGGCGTACTGGAACGTCGAGCTGGAAGAGAGCTGAGCCGGGAATCGCGGATTTTGGATCGCGGATTGCGGAATGTGCGGTCCGGGCGAAGCCGGCAGGCGGTTCTCGTTTCGGAGCGCCCCAGCGGCCTTTCCGGAGCCGCGAATGTGCGCGTCGTGCGGCTCAGGTAAACCGCGATCCGCGATTCGAAATCCGCAATCGTCAGAGGGCGCCGCCGGGTTGGCGCGCTTCCTCGGCGAGATCGACCCCGCGCAGGAGCAACGCCTGCTCCTGGAGGGCGAAGAACCACGTGCCAAGCAGCACGACGCCGAGTTGCGAGAGCAGCAGATCGACCAGCACGCGGCCGGCGGTGGTGCCGGAGGCGATGGCGGTCCCGAGCAGGAGCGGTTGGGTGAGGAAGAGCACGAGGTTGGCGACGAGGGCGCCGATGATCGGCGGGGCGACGCCGTCGCGCGGCAGGCGCGCGCGGACGGAGTGCCACGCGGTGAACAGCGTCGCGAGCAGCAGCGCCGTGGACCCGAAGGGCAACGGGCGGACGGCATCGATTACCAGGCCGGTGAGGAACATCGCGATCAGTCCCGGGCGGAAGCGTAGCCGGAGGCCGGCGACGGGAAGCGCGAGCCCGCAGAGATAGACCGAGACCGGCGCATGCGCGAGGTAGTGGTTCAGCTGGCCTTCCAGAAAGACGAGGAAGGCGTTGGCCAGCACGATGACGACCCAGCGCGGATCCATGGCGACTATTGTTGCTCGGGGTTGAGCGGGACGAGCACGGCGACTTCGTGCAATTCGTTGAGGCGCGGATCGAGCAGCACGGTGCCGCTCTTGAAGAGCCCGCCGGTGTCGAGCTCGAGCGATTGCACATGGCCGATGACGATGCCGGCGGGGAAGACGCCGCCGAGACCGGCGGTCACGATCCGCTTCGGCGCCTGTTCGCTGGCGTAGATGTCGAGTGGCACGAACTCGACCGCGCCGCGGGCCTGCGCGAACGGCGGGTTGGGCCCGCCCTGGAAGCTGAAAGGACGCGAATCGCCATCGACCATCGCGGCGATGCGCAGCGTGGGGCTGCTGACGAGATCGACGACGGCGGTGTACGCGTAGACCTCGGCGACGCGCCCGACGACGCCGCCGGTGAACACCACGGGCGCGCCGACGGGGATGCCGGCGTTGCGGCCCTTGCGGATGACCAGACGTTGGGACCACGTGCCGAACTCCCGGCGCACGACGCGGGCGATCTCGGTGCGGTACTCGGCGTCGGAGGGGAGATGGAGCGCCTCCTCGAGGCGCTGGACCTGTTCGCGCAGCGACTCGTTTTCCTGGATGCGCAGCTCGTAGCTGGCGTTGAGGTTGGCGAGGTCGCGCGCGGTCTGGAGCAGCTCGTTCTTGGAGCGGGTGCGCAACGACCAGTACTGCTGGAGATCGCGGGCGTAGGAGGCGGCGAAGTCGGCCGGGGCGCCGAACTCGAACAGGCTGACCTGTGCGAGGCGCTTGACTGCGACCGGCGCGAGCAACCAGAGAACCGCGACGACGGCGAGAACGGCGAAGGGCCGTTGGCGGATGAATTGCAGGGGCGACACGGCGGAGACGAATCTCAGATTCGAGATTTGAGATCCAGGATTCGCCGGTGGGCGACGGCCTGCGCGGTTCAGCCGGTGCGTTCGCCGGTGAGGCGACCGAGCAGCCAGTTGAGATCTTCGAGGACGGCGCCGGTGCCGTTGGCCACGGCGCTGAGCGGGTCGTCGGCGATGGTGACCGGCAGGCCGGTTCGTTCGGAGAGGAGGCGGTCGATGCCGCGGATGAGCGCGCCGCCGCCGGCCATGACGAAGCCGCGGTCGACGAGATCGGCGGAGAGCTCGGGGGGGCAGCGCTCGAGGGCGTTGCGCACGGCGTCGACGATCGAGGCGATGGTGTCGGCGAGGGCCTCGCGGATTTCCTGCGAAGTGATGTGGATGGTTTTCGGCAGGCCGGCGACGGAGTCGCGGCCCTTGACCTCGAGGGTGAGCTCCTCTTCGAGCGGATACGCGGAACCGACCTTGATCTTGATCTCTTCCGCGGTGCGCTCGCCGATGAGGAGGTTGTACGCCCGCTTCATGTAGCTGATGATCGCGAGGTCAAGTTCGTCGCCGGCGACGCGGATGGACTTCGAGAAGACGACACCGGCGAGGGAAATGATGGCCACCTCGGTGGTGCCGCCGCCGATGTCCACGATCATGTTCGCGGCGGGTTCCTCGACAGGGAGACCGACGCCGATCGCGGAGGCCATCGGTTCCTCGAGCAGGAGAACTTCGCGGGCGCCGGCGTGGATGGCGCTTTCCTTGACCGCGCGTTTCTCGACCTCAGTGATGCCCGACGGGATCGCGATGACGACGCGCGGCGGGATCATCTTCGAGTTGTTCTGCACCTTCTTGATGAAGTAGCGCAGCATGGCCTCGGTGATGTCGAAATCGGCGATGACGCCGTCCTTCATCGGACGGATGGCGTTGATGTTGCCCGGGGTGCGGCCGAGCATGCGCTTGGCTTCGTCGCCCACGGCGAGCACGCGGCGCGAAGCGGCATCGATAGCCACGACGCTGGGCTCGCGGAGGATGATGCCCTTGCCCTTGACGTAGACGAGCGTGTTGGCGGTGCCGAGATCGATGCCGATGTCGTTGGAGAGGACGCCGAAGATGTTACCGATCATGGTCGCGTTTCAGGGTGCGGGCCGGGCGGGCAGGTGATTCTGGCGCAAGCATTTGCCGGGGGTGGAGGAAGTCAAAAGAAAAGCCGGCCGGCGCGCTGTGCGGCCTTGCGGTGACGCGTCGGTTCGCGGAGTTTGCGGCGCATGGACGGACTGGAATTCATCCGCGACCTCGGAATCGTGGTGTTTGTCGCCGCGTGGGCGGGGTGGGGCTGCCGGCGCATCGGGCTCTCGCCGGTGGTAGGCTACCTGCTCGCGGGACTGATCGTGGGTCCGTACACACCGCCGGCGTCGCTCGTGACCGATACGGCGCGTATCGCGACGCTTGCGCAGCTCGGGTTGGTGTTTCTCATGTTTTCGATCGGCATGCAGCTCAGCCTGCGCCGGCTGAAGGCGCTCGGGGCGACGGTACTGGTCGCGACGGCGTTGGGGGCGGCGGTGGTATTCACGCTTGCGCGCGGGCTCGGGTTGGTGCTCGGGCTCGATGCGATGCAAGGGCTGTTCCTCGCGGGCATGCTCGTGGCGTCGAGTTCGGCGATCGTCAGCAAATCGCTCCTGGAATCGGGGCGGCTGCACTCGCCGAGCGGGCAGTTTGCCGGAGCGATCACGGTGCTGGAAGACGTGGTGGCGGTCGTGGTGCTGGCTCTGCTCAACTCGTACCTGCAGTTTGGTGGAGCGGGTGAGGTGCGGCTCGGTGCGGCGCTCGGCGGCATGGGCGCGTTCATCGTGCTGCTCGGCGTGGGCGGCCTGCTGCTGGTGCCATGGCTGCTGCGGCGGCTCGACCGCACCGGAAACGACGAACTGCGGACGCTCATCGTGGCCGGCCTGTTGTGCTTGCTCGCAGTCGGTGCGCAGGGGGCGGGCTACTCGCTGGCGCTCGGGGCGTTTCTCCTGGGCGTGGTCGTGGCGGATACGCCTCAGCGCACGGCGCTGGACCGGGCGTTTGGCGGGTTGCGCGATGTGTTCAGCGCGGTGTTTTTCGTGGCGATCGGGATGATGATCGACCTGCACGCGTTCGGCGCGATCTGGTGGCAGGTGCTCGCGGTCGCCCTTTTTGCGGTGGTCGTGCGCTCCGCTGCTTACGCGCTGGTGTTGGTGGCGACGGGGCAACCGACTCGGCTCGCGGTGGAGGGAGGGCTCGCGCTGACGCCGGTGGGCGAGTTTGCGTTCATCATTGCGCAGGTCGGCGTGACGGCGGGCGTGCTGCCGCCGGAGTACCAACCCCTCTCGGTCGGGGTGGCGCTGTTAACCGCGATCGTGGCACCGTGGCTCACCGCGCGTGCGGCGCCCTTGGCGGAGCGAGTGGTCGCGTGCCAGCCGGCGCTCGTGGAGAGGCTCTTCGACGAATACCGCCGGTGGCTCGAACGGGTGCAGGCGCGGCGTGCGGGGAGCGTGTTGTGGCGGTTGAGCCGGAAGCGCCTGCTGCAGATCGGCGTGGGGCTGGCGTTTGCCTCGGGGCTGCTGCAGTTCGCGCCACCGCTCGAGCAGGCGGTGCGGCAGATTGCGCGCTTGGATGTGCTGCTGCCGCGGTTTTCGCAGGTGCTGTTCTGGATCGCGTTGGCGTTGGTGGTGCTCGCGGTGTGCGTCGCCGTGTGGCGGAACATCAGCGCGCTCGCGCTGATCGTGGCCGAGGCGACGACGCGCGAACTGCCGAACGCCGCGGTGTTGCGGCCGGTCGTCGAGACGGGGCTGAAGGTCGGTGCGGGATTCCTGTTGTTTTTCTGGCTGACGGCGGTTTCACCCTTCCATCCGCGTCGCTGGTGGGTGCTGTTGATCGTGGTCGCGGTGGCGGCCGTCGTATTGGCTTTGCTCTGGCGCCGGTTGATCCACTGGCACAGTCATCTCGAGGTGCGGCTGCAGGAGAGTCTCGCGCCCGGCGCGGCGTCGGAGTTGCTCGCGCAGGCGCCGCCGGGTTGGGAACTGCGGATCGACGAGGTCGTGCTGCCGGAGAACACCGCGGCGGCGGGGCGCAGCCTCGGTGCACTGGAGTTGCGCAGTCGGTTCGGCTGCACGGTAGTCGGCATCGACCGGCAGGGGGTCGGCCTCACGAATCCGGCGCCGGACACGGTGCTTTTCCCGGAGGATCGTGTGCTGCTCCTCGGCTCGCCGGAGCAGATCGGGGCGGCGCGGCGCGAACTCGATGCGGTGGCAGAGACGGTCACCGGGCCGGCGTTGGCTGACCTCGTCCTGAATCGCGTACGCGTGGCGCCGGAATCGCCGCAGGCGGGCCGCACGCTCGCGGACTCGGCTCCGGGGCGGGAGACGGGCGTGCAGATTGCCGGAATCCTCCGGCGCGGCGAACGCATCCTCAACCCCGCGGGCTCGGAGCGGCTGGAGCCGCGTGACGAGTTGCTCGTGCTCGGCACGCCCACGCAAGTGCGGGAGTTCCGGCGTTGGCTGGCGGGGGCGGACTGAGCGCGCGGCGGAGTCGGTCGTGCGGCTTGAGCCGCGGGCGCGGTGTGGTCACCAAATCACGGGCACAAAAAAGCCCGGCCAGGGCGGCCGGGCGGGAAAGTTGTCGCGCGGAGGCGGCCTGGTCACTTCATCGCGGCGAGCTTCGCGAAATCGAGGGCCTTGGCGAAGGTGCGGAGATCGTCGTCGGTGACGCCGTTGCCCTCGATCTCGACGTAATAACGGTTGTCGACGACGGCTTTGATGTTGCCGCTGTTGCCGCCTTTTTCGAAGGCGACGCTGACCGACTGGCCGTTGATCGTTTCGAGTTTCGCGCCGCTAGCGGCGAGCATCATCGGGTTGTTGAACATCATGGCGTACTGCATCACGGCGGAGTCGGATTGGATCTTCATCGTCACGCTGGACTCGCCACGGTTGTAATTGCGGGTGGCTGTGACGCCGCCGCCGAGCATCGAGGAGGCCGCCGCCTCGGTCTGCGCTTCGGAGGCTTCCCAGCCTTTCGGCGCGTTGGGGAGGAGCTTGGCGACGAGTTCGGCCTTCTTCTGCCGGATGAACTGGTTGGCGGCATCGAGCGAGGTGATCGCCTGGGAGAAATTGCCGGCGTCGTAGGCCTCCTTGGCGGCATCGAGATTGTCGGTCACATCGTCGGCGCGGACGGAGGCGACGGCGAGGAGGGCGAGGGCGGGGAGGATACGGAGGGCTTGTTTCATGGAGTGGAAACGTTGCGTGGTGAAGGTTGCGTGGGTTTGTCGCGAGGATGCGAGTGCGGCCGGCGAGCACAACGCCGAAGGCGCGGGCGGGGCGCCGGGCGCGACGATCGGGCCCGGTGCGCATCGGATGGGCGTGCCGCTACGCTCAGCGCGCCGGCGGGTCACCGAAATGGACGCGGTGCGAAGCGTATGCGGCGGTGTCGGCGAGCATGGCCTCGATCGCGGCGGCGAGCGGTTCCACCCGGATGAGGCCGCTGAATACCGCGCGATCGCCGATCGGGTCGTCGAGCACGAAGGCGGGGCGTTGCGTGATCTGCAGGGCGTGGAACTCCGCGGTCGAAGCATCAACTGCGGCGCGCACCTCCGCCGAGTTGGCGCGGGCGCGGAGTTGGGCGGCGTCGAGTCCGCCGGACTGCGCGGCAACGGCGATCGCCTCCTCGAGCCGGCCGAGTTTGCGGCCTTCGCGAACCGCGGCGCGGTTGAGCGCGAGGCGCACGGTATCGTCGGTGCAGCCGAGCGACCGGGCGGCCTCGGCGACGAGATTGGGCGCGGCGTAGTCGAACCCCGGTGACTCGAACCAGCCGCTGTTGAGCATATAGGGCGAGCGGACGATGTTGCCGCTGCGCCGGTAGAACCAGTCCGTCTGCTCGACCGAGAGCGGGAAATCCTGTGGGCGCATCAACGCGATCTTCCAGTCGAACTGCACGCGACCGGCATAGCGGCGTTTGAGCTCGGTCCACGCCGGTTCGGCCCAGTGGCACCAAGAGGAGATGATCTCGAGATAGTACGTGATCTTCATGGTTTCCGGCATGGAGTCGCGAGCACCGGTTGGGCCGCGAAGCGGTTGTGTTGTTCGCCGCGTCCGCCGTATCGGGCGATCGGGGCGCTACTCGGCAGATTGCAGGTAGCTCTTGCCTCGGTAGAACGACGCGATCACCGCGAAGATCAAGGCTGCCGCGCCCATCAGGCCTGCGAAGGTCCAGAAGAACGTCGTGAGCGAAAGCGTCTGGAGCGGCGCGAGGAAGGCGACGAGGATGTTGCCCATCGTCACGGAGAGCAGCCAGAAGCCCATGATCGTCGACTTCATCGCGCGTGGCGCCTGTGTGTAGGCAAACTCCAAGCCCGTGATCGAGACGAGGACTTCGGAGGTGGTGATGATCAGGTACGGGATGATCTGCCAGAGCACATGGATCTGCCCCGGGCCGGCGGTTTCGATGCGCGCTTGGAGCAGGGCGACCGAGACGAACGACAACGCGGTGAGCGCCATGCCGATGGTCATGCGCTGCAACGGCCGCAAGGGGCGGCCGCGGCGCTCGAGCGGCCGGTAGACCCCGATGCTCAACAGCGGGATGATGATCATGACGAGCAACGGATTGAGCGCGGAGATCTGGGCGGGAAGCAGATCGAGCGTGGTCCATGCCGGCGAGCGGAGATGTTGTGCGCCCATGGCTACGCCCCAGAGTGCGATGAGGGCGACCACCGCAAGCGGCACCGCGCGGGGGACTCGCACGTTGGACACCCAGAGGAAGAGCCAGAGTGCGCCGACGACCGCCCCGGCGATGGTGCCCCAGAACCCCCAGAAATAAATCGTGGAGGGGAGCACGAGGAGGAGATTCATCGCTTTTGCCTGTGCTACCCAAGTGGAGGAATGCTGATCGAAGAGCGCCCAGAATACGCTCACCATGGAAAAGACACCGATGATTCGCAGCACGGCCGGCGGGCCCTCGGCGGCCTCATCGCCGAAATGGCGCCGCGCCGGCTCCCAGAAGCTCTCGCCGGGCGCTCGTTCGCCGCGGTGGCGCCAGCAATAGAGGATCACGGCAAGGAAGCCGCTGTCCTCCTGCATTGTTTGGCGTTTGTGCGCGAGAATCAGTCCGGCTGCTAATGCGAGCACTCCGGCTACACCGAAGTGCCAATACGCAGCTGCCGTGTCGGCCAGTGCGGGGACGAGCGTCCCGGCTCCCTTTTCCATTACCGCATGGACAATCTTCTCCGATTCCTCGATGGCGACGTAAATACCGAGGAGCAGGGGTGTGATCATCAGCACGGCTGCGCTGAAATCGATTCGCCCGAGTTTGCCGCCTGGCTTGGGGGGGACGCGGATGAAGCGCCTGCGTCCGAGCCAGAAAACGAATGCCGCGATCGCCATCAACACGCCCGGCACGCCGAACGCCACCTCGGCGCCGAACTGTTTGTAGAGGACGGGGGTAAGGACGCTCGCGAAGAACGAGCCGAAGTTGATCGTGAAATAGAAGATCTGGAAAATCTTCGGGACGAGGTGGCCGTTGGCCGCGGTGAACTGGTCGCCGACGTTGGCCGAGACGCACGGTTTGATGCCACCCGAGCCGACGGCGATCAGCGCGAGGCCGGCCACCATTGCTGTTTCCGCGCTGCCCAGTTGTCCGGCCACGCCAAAACGCCCGGCGATCGCGAGTGCAGCATGACCGGCGACGTAGATCAGCGACACCCAGAAGATGACGCGGTATTTCCCGAGCAGACGGTCGGCGAGGATCGCACCGATCATTGGGAAGAGATAAACGCCCGAAAAGAATAGATGCACGGCTTGCGTTGCGCGGACGGAGGCAGCGGAGAGCTCGGCGGCGGGCACGGCGTTCTCGGCGAGGAACCCCGTGAACAGGCCCACGAGGTAGATATAGAGAATCTGCCGCATCCCGTAATAGCTGAAACGTTCGGCCGCTTCGTTGCCGACGATGAACGGGATGCCGGCGGGAAATCGGTCGTCGCGGACGGCGGGCGGTTTTTGGGCGGTACTGGGGGACGGGCTCATGCGAGAAGGTGCGGGGTCGGCTCAGCAGCAACCGCGCCGAGCAGTCCGGGGAATGCCGTCGGCTGTTGGCGTTGTCGAGAACCGTGTCGCTGGGGAAAACACGGACACACCGGCGGTGTGTGTACGTTCCCTCACGAGCAGACGAAAACGCCGCGCGACGGGTGGGCTGCAAACGGGGAGCACGCGAAGTCCGGGCGCGAAACTAGCGGGTTTTTCGCGAGAAAGTTGCCCGGCCTCCTCGCGTTTGTTGCCGACGCGCGTTATCTATGCGGCACCGACTATGAACTCTCTTGCCTCTCTCTTCTGGGATCACCTCACCGAAGCGCTTGCCGACGAGCTCCTCGCCCGCGTGTCTGCGGGAGAAGCCGTCTTCTGCGAACACCTCGAAGCGCTCGCCGCTGCTTGAGGTGATCGGTCCCTGTCCGGCGGCACGGCCGGCGCAGGTCTTGGGCTCCGAAACGGAGGTTCGTGAAGCGCCGCATTCGGCGGGCGTCTTGTTGTGCCCGGATTTCGCGGTCGAGCCGCTGCCGCGAACGCAGCCGCACTGCTATTCCGCGGCTTGCGGCGCGGTGGCGCTGGCGCGTCGTGCACGGATGAACTCGACCATGATCGGCACGAGGGAGAGCACGATGATCGCGACGATCACGAGCTTGAAGTTTTTTTGCACGAACGGACGGGTGCCGAAGAGGTAGCCGGCGTAGGTGAAGAAATAGATCCACGCAAAACCGCCGATGATGTTGTACGCGATGAAGCGGCGATAGGTCATGCTGCCGACGCCGGCGACAAACGGCACGAACGTGCGCACGAAAGGCACGAAGCGCGCGAGGATCACGGCCCGCCCGCCGTATTTCTCGAAAAAGGCGTGGGCCTGATCGAGGTGTTTCTTGCGGAGGATAAAGGAGTCCTCGCGTTTGAAGACCTTCGGGCCGATCCGGTAACCGATCCAGTAGTTGAGCGTGTCGCCGAGCACGGCGGCCACAAACAGGAGGAACGCGACGATGTGGATGTTGAGCTGGCTCTCCACGGGGGCGCAGAGGGCGCCGGCGGCGAACAACAGCGAATCGCCGGGGAGGAACGGCGTGACGACCAGCCCTGTCTCGGCGAAGATGATCACGAAGAGCACCGCGTAGGTCCACAGCCCGTAATTGGCGACGATCTCCCGCAGGTGGACGTCGATATGCAGGACGAAGTCGATGAGCTTTCGGATCAGGTCGAGCATGGCAGGTGAAGCACGGACATGAAAAAGGCCCGTCGTTGCCGGCGGGCCGAAAATGGAGCGGGGCGGCTCAGACGTCGGGCTTGGTCTTGCGCAGACCCATCACGCGTTCGCCCTCTTTCCACTGGCCGCGTTTCTTCAGGAGCTCGACGCGCTCGAAGCGCTTGAGAACATTGCGTTTGGCGCCGGTGGTGGCGGCGGAGCGGAAGCTGTTGTGCTGGGACATGGTCCGGACTGCGGTTAGGCGTTGGTTTCGTTGGAAAAGTCGGCGAGTGAAGGGCTCTCGAATGCCCAGTTCAAGTATTTTTCCCCCACATGTTCGGCGCGGGCGGCGATCCACTCGGGCGTCTCGTAAGGATGTTCTGCAAGGACACGGGACTCGAGCAGCGGGAGTTGCTCGGGGGTGCACTTGAACATCAGGCGCCATTCTTGGGCGCGCTCGAGCTTGCCCTGCCACCAATAGAACGTCGTGACCGGGCCGTCGATCTGCACGCAGGCGGCCAGCCGGTGCTCCATCACCGAGCGGGCGAGGCGCTCGGCGGCTTCGCCCGAGTCGACAGTTGTCCAAGCGATCCACATGGCCGGCATCGTGCGCGGAAGGTGGGCGGCGGCAAGTCGCGGCCGGCTTTCGCCGGGAAACACTGCGAACTTCACTCTTGACCGTGCGGGAGGCGGACCGCCTTGTGTACCACTTCATTTTTCCAAGGAGGACTCCGTGAGAGACGAATACCTGAAAGAAGCGCAAAAAGTCATCATCGACGCGAACCTGCTCATCAACGTGGTTTCGCGCCGCGTGAAACAACTGCGCCGCGGCAGCCGTCCGCTCGTGGAGTCGTTGGAGAAGCTCAACCTCGAGGACATCGCCCTGCGCGAGATCATCGAGGGCAAGATCCACTACGAGTTCGCCGAGTGACTTCGCCGGCGGTCGCGCGGCGGTGGCGGGCCTGAAGCCCGCTTCGCCCTGAGTTCCGCGGGCGCCTTTTCGCCGTGGCCGCAGCCAAGAAACAGGAACGCTACACCGAGGTCCGCAACCCGAAGGCGTTGCGCGACTATTTCATCGACGAGCGGTTCGAAGCCGGCATCGCATTGCGTGGCTCCGAGGTGAAATCGATCCGTGCCGGTCGGGCGCAGCTGGCCGACGCGTTTGCGCGCATCGAGCGTGGCGAGGCTTGGCTCTACGGCCTGCACATCGAGGAATACGAGTTCAGCGGGTACGTGAAATGCGACCCGCGTCGCGCGCGGAAACTGCTCCTCCACCGCAGCCAGCTCCGCAAGATCGCGCAGGAACTCGAGACGACCGGCAAGGCGCTCGTTGCGCTGCGCCTTTATTTCAAAGAGGCGCTGGTGAAGGTCGAAATCGGCCTCGCGACCGGTAAAAAGCAGTACGACAAACGCGACGACATCAAGAAGCGAGAGAACGACCGCGATATCGCCCGCGTGATGCGCGCGCGCCGCTGAGTCGGGCTCCGTCTGGCGCCGCACGGCGCCGGCGCTCACTCGAACGAGAGGTGCTGGTAACGGCGGAAGCCGAGCAGTGCCGGTTCCCAGCCGCGCACCGCTGGATCGGCGAGATAACTGCGCGTGCCGTGGTAGAGCGGGGCGACGGGAGCGGCGTCGAGGAGGCGTTGCTCGGCGGTGTGGAAGATCGCATTGCGACGTGCCGCATCGGTCTCCGCGGCGGCGGATTGCACGAGCCGGTCGTATTCGGTGTCGGCCCAGCCGGTGGCGTTGTTGCCACTCGCAGCGAGGAAGAGCTCAAGAAAGGCGACCGGATCCGCGTAGTCGGCGATCCAGCGCGCGAGCGAGATCTGGTAGGCGAGCCGGCGCTCGTCGGCGATCCAGACGTTCTTCTCCTTGGGCGCGAGCGCGACGGTCACGCCGAGTTCGGCCTGCCAGCGTTGTTGCAACGCCTCGAGGATCTTGAGGTTCAAATCGGCGTTGAACGTGATCGCCTCGATCGCCGGGAAGCCGCGTCCCTCGGGAAAACCGGCGGCTGAGAGCAGCGCCCGCGCCTCAGTTGCCTCGTGTCCGAATCCTGGTGGCGGCGTGTAGCCGGGCAGGCTGGCGGGGCAAAGCGCGCCGCCTGGCGCCTGGCCGCCGCGCGCCACTCGTTCGACGAGGCTTTGGCGGTCGATCGCGAGCGCGAAGGCGCGGCGCACGCGGGGATCGTTGAACGGCGGACGCGTGGTGTTGAACCGCAGAAAGTTCGATTCGAGGACGGGCTCGGTGCGGAGCGTGCCGGTCGTTTCGGCACGGTAGTGCGCGAGGCGAGTGGCCGGCAGCTCGGAGGTGATGTGCAGTTGCCCGGCGCGAAAGGCCGCCTCTTGTGCCGCGGCCTGCTCGTACGGGCGGAACACGAGGCGGTTGAGCTTCGCCGGTTCGTGAAACTGGGCGTTGCGCTCGGTGACGAGCTGGTGGTTGGGCGACCACTCGACGAGTTTGAACGGCCCGTTGCCGACGAGGAACTGCGGTCGCGTCCAGCGGCGTTCGTCGCCGGACTGCGCGGCGGCGGCGAGCGCTTGGCGCGGCACGGGAAACGCGACCGGCAGCGCGAGGATCGCAGGAAGCAAAGGTGTCGGGCGCTCGAGTGTGAGTTCGAGCGTGCGGACGTCGACGGCGCGCACGCCGAGCGCATTGGGTTCGGCGAGTCGGCCGGCGTTGAATGCCTCGGCCCCGCGGATCGGGTAGAGCACGTAGGCGTATTCGGAAGCGAGCGTCGGCGAGAGGGCGCGGCGGAGCGACCACTCGAAATCCTCGGCGATGAGCGGCGCGCCGTCGGACCAGCGGAGCTCGGGCCTCAGGTAGAACGTCCAGATGAGGCCATCGGCGGAGGTCGTCCAGCTTTCGGCCGCACCGGCGACGGGAAGCGAAGTGCGTTCGTCGATCGCCGTGAGTCCTTCGAAGAGCGCGAGCGAGACGTTCATCTGGTCGATGTTGATCTGGCGCTGCGGATCGAGTTCACCGGGTTCGGAGCCGAGAGCCAGGTGCAACGTGCCGGTGCGACGGCCGGCCTCGACGAGCGTTTCCCGTTTCTCGCAACCGGACGGGAGAAACGTGGCCAAGGTGAACACGGCGCAGACGGCGATGTTACGGAGCGACATGCCGGCGCAGGATGGAGGCCCGGCGCGGTGGCGCAACTTCACGCCGGAAGGTGTGTCGGCCGACGAGTCCGCCGTCGGCATTCCACTCCGCCGAGGGCCGCGGCGCTGCGAGGACTCAGGCGAGATCCTTGATCTTGGGCGGATGCTCGTCCGGCCAGTGCTGGATCAGGAGATCGGCGAGCTTCCGCCAACCGAAGGGCTTCGCGAGGACAGCCTTCAACGCCGGCAGGCGCCGCATCTCTTCTTCGCCAAATTTCAAACTGTGTCCGGTGATCAGGATCGCCGGCACGCTCGGCTGCGCCTGTTGCAGGTTCCGGATCAATTCGATGCCGTTCATCACCGGCATGTAGTAATCCGTCACCAACACCGCGACCTGCCCCGCCTGGATGGCCTTGAGGGCGTCCGCCGGGCGATTGTAGGACTCCACCGCGCAGGTCATGTTGTCGTTCAGGATCTGGGCGAGTAGCTCCGTGAACGACTTCTCGTCATCGACGATGAGCACCTTCTTGGCTGGGGCGGAGTTTTCGGTGGGGGTCACGGAACGGTTAAGTCGCGCTTTGCTAGCCTCGTAACGAAGTGCTTACAAACTATTTTCCCCCGCCATTTCTGAGACCGTCCGGGTTTTGACACATGATTCACATCGTACTTTTCCAGCCGGAGATTCCGCAAAATACCGGTAACGTCGGCCGGCTGTGCGCGATTACGCGCTGCCGGTTGCACCTGATCCATCCGCTCGGGTTCACGATCACCGACCGGCATCTGCGACGCGCGGGCATGGATTACTGGTACTCACTCGACCTGCATCACCACCTCAACTGGGCCGAGTTCAAGACGAGCCCGGTGCGGCCGCGCCGGCTCTGGCTGCTGACGACGAGGGGGGCTCGATCGTTCTGGGATGCGCACTACGCCGATGGCGACGGCCTAGTCTTCGGCAACGAGGGCTCGGGCGCGCCGGAATGGTTGCACGACGAGATCGGCCCGGGGCAACGGATCACGATCCCGCACGCCAACACCGACCTCCGCTCGCTCAATCTCTCGACCGCGGCCGGCATCGCGACCTTCGAGGCCCTTCGCCAGACCGGCTACCCGCACGCCGTCCCCGCCGTTGCGCCCGAAGCCGAGTTGCCGCAGGCGTAGCGCCGGGCAATGTGCCGATCGGCGCCGCGCAGGCTACCTCGAGCGGGGTGGGGAACGGGCGAAGCTGGCCAATGCGTCGCCAAATGTTTCACTACCGACTCCGCCGGCGTCCCGCCGCGCAACCACTCGTCGCCCATGAAGATTCTCCCGCTCGATCCGCTCGCCAACCGGTCGCTCGAAGCGCTCACGACGTTTTTGTCTGGCGTGCGCGCCCAGGCGGAGGTCGACGGTCAATCGCGGCTCGTGAGCATCTCGGTCGAAGCGGAACGCCTCGATCCGCTCGCGGTGCTCGAGTCGATCTTCGAGCCCGGGGAACTGCACTTCTACGTTGAGCGGCCGGCTGCGGATCTCGCGTTGGCGGGAGCGGAGGCGGTGGTTTCGCTGGACTGTGCCGGCCCCGGTCGCTTTGCGGCGGCGGCGGAGTTCGTGCGCGAAACGCTGGCGCGTACGATCGCCGTGGGCGCGGTGCAGATGCCCTTTGGTGGTCCGCTGTTTTTCTCCACCTTTGGTTTCGCCGATGAGGCGACTCCCGATGCGCCGTTTCCCGCCGGCCGGGTATTCGTGCCGCGTTGGCAGGTGGCGCGCACCGGCGACTGCTCGGTCGCCGTGGCGAACACCATGATCGGGCCGGGTGCCGACGTGCACTCTGCCGCGGAACGCATCTGGCGGGCGCACGCGAAATTCGGCGCCTTTGATTACGCGTCGCCATCATTCACCGACGCGCTGGAGGGGGCGATCGCCGAGGAGCGCGAGGTTGGCCCCGAAGTCGGCTACGCAGCGAACGTGGCCGCCGGAGTGGCGGCGATCCGCGCGGGGCGCTACCGGAAGATCGTGCTCGCCCGCGCGCGTGACCTGCGGGCGACGCGGCGCTTCCATCCATTGCGCGCGCTGAACGTCCTGCGCGGTCGTTTTCCCGACTGCTACGCTTTCTCGGCTGGCAACGGCGCGGGCGCGAGTTTCATCGGCGCGTCGCCCGAGCGCCTTGTCGCCGCCGCGGACGGACGCCTCCGCACCGAGGCGCTCGCCGGCTCCGCGCCGCGCGGCCGCACCGCTGCGGAGGACGCCGCGCTCGCGCGCCAGCTGCTGCACAGCGGGAAGGACGCGCGCGAGCAGGGGCTGGTGCTTGAGTCGATCGTGCGCCGGCTGGCGAACGTCGGCGTGACCGCGGTCGCACCGGGGAAACCGCGTGTGCGGCAACTCCCGAATGTGCAGCACCTCTGCACGCCCGTCGAAGCGACGCTCGCGCCCGGCGCCGACTTGTTGCGTATCCTCGGTGAACTGCACCCGACGCCTGCTGTGGGCGGGTCGCCGCGCGAGCCCGCGGTCGCGCATCTGCGGGAGCTCGAGCCGTTCGACCGCGGGTTGTACGCCGGGGCGCTTGGATGGGTGAATTACCGAGGCGACGGCGAGTTTTTGGTGGGGATCCGTTCGGCGTTGATGCGGGGCGACGCCGCGCGGCTGTACGCCGGTGCCGGCATCGTCGAGGGTTCCGATCCGTCTGCTGAGCGCGCCGAGACCGAGCTCAAGATGCGCGCGTTGCGCGAGGCATTGCTCGGTTGAAGCCGGGCGAAGTCGATCGGCTTCGGCAAGCGGGCGCAAAAAAAGGCGGACCGCCGAAGCGGTCCGCCTTGGAAAAGTTGGTCGGTTAGGACCGGCAGGACTTAGTAGCGACGCTCGCCACGGTCGCCGCCGCCGAAGCCGCCACGGCGCTCGCCGCCGAAGCCGCCACGGCTGCCGCCGCCGAAACCACCACGACGCTCGCCGCCGCCGCCACCGCCGAACGAACGGCCGGCGCCTTCTTCCTTCGGGCGGGCTTCGTTCACGGTGAGGGCGCGGCCGCCGAGGTTCTGGCCGTGCATCTTCTCGATCGCGAGCTTCGCCTCTTCGGGCGTGCTCATGGTCACGAAAGCGAAACCGCGGGCGCGGCCGGTGAATTTGTCCATGGCGACGTAGACGTCGCTGACGGTGCCGAACTGGCCGAAGGCCTCGCGCAGATCTGACTCGGTGGTGGCGAAGGCCATGTTGCCAACGTACAGCTTGGAGTTGCTCATTTGAATTTCTTTCGTCGATCCCCGTTTCTTAGGCAGCCTGTTCCCGGTCCTCGGGTTTCGAATCATCTCTGAAGCTGAGCTCCAAGCGACGATCCACCATGTTCTGTCTTCTAACGTATCTCTAACGAAGTGGCGCCAGAAGGGAGGAACGGCGGGAAATAGCAATGGAATTCTGCGCGGGCTCCCGGTGGCGGCGGCTGGCGTGTCGCGCCCGGGGGGAATCCTCCACCGGTGCGCTCGCTCGGGAGTTTTCGGTGGCCTTTGCCGCTCGACAGAGCTGTGGGTCGGGCGTTCGTTGCTGCTGCCTCCGGCGCGATGTTCATCCCCTCATGCACCCTCCGGCGGCGGGCGATGGAAGCCGGCGCTGCGGCGGTCTGGCCGGGCTTCGCCTTGGCTCCGACGACCGGGACGGGCCACCTGCCCTCGTGGAGTTGGCTTGTGCTCGGCGTGGGATTCGCGGGATTGGCGCTGGCGGGTTGGAGCGGCTGGAAACGGCGTCGCCGCGAAACGGCCGCCGACCGGCACTGGCGGCGGGTGTTGGAGAAGACCGACAGCATGGTTTGGGAGGCGGAGGTCCGTCGCGGCCGCTCCGGGCTCGAGTGGGAGTTCACGTTCGTGCAGCCCTCGCGACTGCACAAGCGCCTGCTCGGCGTGCGGCGCCTGGTCTCGGGCGAGCCGCTCTGGCCGGGGCTCGACGAACTCGAGCGCGTGGAGATGGACCGCCGGAGTGCGGAGGCGATCCTGGCCGGAGAAACTGGTTACGAGCGGGAATTTCGAGTGCAGGCGGATGGCTGCACCTATTGGCTACATGAGATGGTTGCGATCGAGGCGGTAGGTGCGGAGCGGTGGCGTCTCACGGCGGTGGTTTCCGACACGACCGCCCGGCACGAGGCGGACGAGGCGCGCCGCCAGAGCGAACAACGGCTCGAG
Organism: Opitutaceae bacterium; assembly: GCA_035298965.1. Lineage (GTDB taxonomy): Bacteria > Verrucomicrobiota > Verrucomicrobiia > Opitutales > Opitutaceae > CAJCBL01. The sequence continues at coordinate 27,337 of DATGXO010000139.1, forward strand.
CGCCTCGCCGCGGAGATGCACGCGCTGCTCTGGCAGGCCCGCGTGCGCCGGCGGGCGACGGGCGAGCTGGCGTGGGAGTTGTTCGTGCCGCGTTCGGAGTTGTACCGGTCATTGTTTGGCGAGGAGCCCGGCGACCAGCCGCAGTTGCGCTGGGCGGAAGCGGGCGTGCCGGAACTCGAGACCATCGACGCGAACGCCCGGGCCGCGCTCCTCGAGGGCCGCGCCGGTTACGAGCAAGTATTCCACGTCCCGCGGCCGCGGGGCGACATCTGGCTGCGCGAGCAGGTGGCGATCCGCCCGCTCGGGTCGGACGAGTGGGCGCTGACGGGCGTCGTGGTCGACGTGACCCAGCAGCGGCAGGCGGAGGAACGGCGTCGCGAGGAGGAGTCGCAACTTTTGCGGCTACTCTCGGCCGCGAACTGCCTGTTGTGGCGCGGCGAGGTGCGGCGACTGGTTGACGGCACGTTTCTCTGGGATGCCGTGACCTCGCGCTCAGTGCTCTACCAGCAGCTCTTCGGCGATCCACCGGCGGGCACGCCCTGCCGGCTGGATTGGCGCCGCGTGGCCGTGCCCGAGAACGACGAGATGGACGCGCGCGCCACGGCGGCGGTGCTGGGCGGCGCCGGTGGCTACACGCAGGATTTCCGGGTGCTGCTGCCGCATCGGGTGCTCTGGCTCCATGAACAGGTTACGATCACCCCGATCGGCGCGGATGCCTGGCGACTCGCCGGCGTGGTGGTCGACATCTCGGCGCGGCGCGAGGCCGAGGAGGCGCAGCGTTCGCACCAAACGCAGCTCGCGAGCATCCTGCGGGCGGTCGATTGCATGTTGTGGCAGGCGCGCGTGATCGATGCCGGTGGCGGCGCGCTGCACTGGACGATGTTCGTGCCGCCCTCGGGTCTGTACCGCGAAATCTTCGGCGAGGATCCCTCCAACCCCACGTTCTTCCGCTGGGAGCGTGTGGTCGATGCCGCGACCGACCGTCAAATCGACAACGCCGCGCGCCGGGCGATCCTCGGCGGGCAGACTGGCTACATGCAGGAGTTCCGCGCGCTCGCCGCCGACGGCAAGCGGCGTTGGCTGCACGAGCAGGTCGCGATCGAACCGGTCGGGAAGGGCGAGTGGAACCTCGTTGGTGTCGTCACCGACGCCACGCCGCGGCATGCGGCGGAGGAGGCGAAACGCGAACACGAGCGTCAGCTCGAGCGCATCTTCAGCGTGGTCGACTGCCTGCTCTGGCGCGCCGAGGTCGAGGAGCAGCCGGGCGGGGAGTTTGTCTGGCTGGTGTACGTGCCGAGCTCCGGGCTCTATCACAAGCTATTCGGTCCGGGAGAACCGGATCCGCGCACAGCGCTCAACTGGGATCGGGCCGGTGTCGTGGAATACCCCGCGATGAACCGCCGCAGCGCCGCGGCGTTGCGCTCCGGCGCGCCGGGCTACGAGCAGGAATTCCGGGCCGTCGTGGACGGACGTCCGTATTGGCTGCTCGAACGCGTGTCGATCCGCCGCACGGCGTACAACCGGTTCGAGCTCGTCGGCGTCATCGTCGATGTCTCGAACCAGAAACGCGCCGAGGCCGAGCTCGCGGCGGAGAAGGAGCGGCTCGCGGTGACGTTGCGCGCGATGGCCGAGGGCGTGGTGACGACGGACCTGACCGGCCGCGTGCAGTTCATCAACCCCGCGGCGGCCGCGCTCACGCAGTGGGCGACAGAGGAGGCGGTCGGCCGGCCGCTCGACGAGATCTGCAGATTGTGCACGGGCGCGGGGGCGCAAGAGGCGCCGGTGCCGCTGGCGGCGGTGTTGCGCGGCGACGCCGTGGTTGAACTTCCGGCACACGCCGAGCTGCTGCTGCGCGACGGCGAACGCCGTTTCGTCGAGGGGTGTTGCGCGCCGATTCATGCGGCGGACAGCTCCGTGACGGGCGCCGTGCTGGTCTTCCGAGACGTGACCGAACGCGAACGGCTCGAGCAGGAGCTGGGGCGTGCGTCGAAGCTGGAATCCGTGGGGCTGCTCGCCGGCGGGATCGCGCACGACTTCAACAACATCCTCACCGCGGTGCTGGGAAACCTCGCGCTCGGCCTGCTCGACGTGGAGGGGGAGAGCGAGCTCGGGCACTCGCTGCGGGAGGCGGAACGCGCGGCGTTGCGGGCGCGGGACCTCACGCAACAGCTGCTCACGTTCGCCCGCGGCGGCGATCCCGTGCGTGCGGCGGTTCGGTTGCCGGAGATCCTCACAGAGGCGACGCGTTTCGCGCTGCACGGCGCGAAGGTGAAGGCGGAGTTCGACCTCGCGCCGGACCTGTGGCCGGCGGATGTGGACAAGGCGCAGATTGGCCGCGTGGTGCAGAATCTGGTCATCAACGCCGTGCAGGCGATGCCGGGCGGCGGCACGGTGCGGATTGTCGGGCGCAACCGGCGGATCGAGGCCGGCGAACTGCCGCCGCTCGGGCCGGGCGCGTACCTGCAGATTGCTGTCTCGGATACGGGTTCCGGGATAAAGCCGGAGCACCTCGCCCGCGTTTTCGAACCGTACTTCACGACGAAGCAGACCGGCAGCGGCCTGGGGCTGGCGACGGTCTACTCGATCGTGCGCAAGCACAAGGGCCACGTGGCGGTGGAGTCGACTCTCGGGCGCGGTTCGACGTTCATCGTGCATCTGCCGGCGGCCGAGCACGGCGCCCCCGTGGCGGAGACGACCACGCCGGCGGCGGCCGGCGCGCTGCGGGCGCGCGTGCTCTTCATGGACGACGAGGCGCCGATCCGGCAGTTCGCGACGGCGTTGCTGCGGCGGCTCGGTTGCGAGGTCGAGGTGGTGGCCGATGGCGCGGCCGCGGTGGAGCGCTACAGCGGCGAGCTCGCCGCGGGGCAGGCCTTCGACGTGGTCGTGATGGACCTTACGATTCCTGGTGGCATGGGCGGTCTCGAGGCGCTCGAGCGCATCCGAGCCGTGGATCCGCGGGTCCGCGCGATCGTGTCGAGCGGTTACTCGAGCGATCCGGTGCTGGCGAACTACCGCGACTACGGTTTCAGCGGGCGCGTGGCGAAGCCGTACGAGTTCGCCGAGTTCGGCCGCGTGCTGCGCGAGGTGCTCGGCGGCGGGTGAGCGTCGCGGTGCTTGCAAAGCGCGGCTCCGGCGCGAACGTCGACGCAACCACTCGTCCGATGGAGATCATCGCTTCATTTCCCGTGCTCGAACTCGCCACGCTTGCCGCCGCGCGGCTGCGGAGCGCGGGGATCGAGGTGGAGCTGCGCGACGAGGCGACCGTCGCCACGTACTGGTTCTACAGCCCGGTGATCGGCGGCGTGAAACTGGCGGTGGCGGAGACCGATGTGGCCGACGCGCTGGCGATCCTGCGCGAGCCGCCGATCGAGGAAGGGCTGTTGGTCTGCCCGCATTGCGGTTCGCGCGATGTAGCGGTGCGGGTACTCGGTCCGGCGGGCGCGGCGATGCTCATCGTGGGCGTGCCGTTGCCGCTGGCATTCCAGTCGGCGGATTGCCGGAGTTGCGGGAAGACCCACCACATGCCGGCGCATCCGAATCTCGCGTGATCCGGCGCGGACGACGCCGTCGCTATTCGCGAGGGCTGTTCTTGCGAAGGATGTCGGAGAGTTCCTTCGGCTCGACTTCGCGGAGGTCTTTGCCGCGCTGCTTCAGGTCCTCGAAGGTTTTCACGACGGTCTCGGTCATGCGCTCGTGGGTCTCCTGCGAGCCGCCGACGAGCGTGAACTGCTCGCTGCGAGTGATGCGCTTGTGGCCGTCGTGATTGTCGAGACCGACGCCGAGGAGATGGGCGTGGTCGGGCTTCCGGTTTTTCACGCGGGCAGGCTGCCGGGAGCCGGTGGGTTGGCAAGTGGGGCGACCGCGGAATCGGGCGATGCGGCCGGAGGCTCCGCGGGCTCGGCGGGAGCGGCGGAAACGGTGTCGGTGCTCGCGGCGGGCATCGCGGGTGCGGCGGCGGACAGTGTCTCGGCCGGAGCAGCGGATGCTACTGTTTCGGGAGCGACCGCTTCGGGCTCGGCAGCAGCGATCGCTGCGGCGGGGAGTGGCGCGGCGGATGCGGGCGCGTTCTCGGCGATGGCGGGCGCGACGGCTTCCGTGGTGGCGACGGCGGCCTGGGCGGCGCCGAACTGCAGTTCGCCTTCCTTGGCAGGTTGGGCCTCGGGCTCGCGGCGCTCGATCGTGATGTCCTCGAAATGTTTGTCCTGCTGGACGCGGATCTTGAGCATGCGCGTGAGCTCGAGGACCGCGATGAAGGTGGCGACCAAGTTGCGCAGCGAAGTCTTGCCGGGCAGCAGGCTGGAGAATGTGAAGCGCGGCTCGAAGGCGATGCGCTTGAGGATCATCTCCATCTGATCGACGACGGTGAGATTGTCGTCCTTGATGTCGCCCACGACGAGTTTCTCGGCGAGCCGGCGGAGGACCTGATTGAAGGCGTTCCAGAGCTCGATGCGATCGGAGGGGCGGAGCGGGCGGTCGTTGGCGGCGAGGTTCTGCTGCACCTGTGCACGCTCGAGCATCGCCTGGCGGGTGCCGATCATCTCGGCGATGCCGGCGGCAGCGTCTTTGAACTTTTTGTACTGGATGAGCTGGTGGACGAGTTCCCAACGCGGATCGAGCTCCTCGTCCTCCTCGGCCTCGGGATCGACGGCCTGCTGGTGCTTGGGGAGGAGCATCCGGCTTTTGATCTCCATGAGCGTGGCGGCCATGACGAAGAACTCGCCGGCCAGCTCGAGCTTGAGTTCGCCCATGGCGTAGAGCGCCTCGAGGTACTGTTTCGTCACCTGCTCGATCGGGATGTCGTAGATATCGAGCTCGTTCTTGCGGATGAGGAAGAGCAGGAGATCGAGCGGGCCTTCGAAGACCTGGAGCTTGATGCGGTAATCGGTGTCGGGAATGGGCGCGACCACGGCGGGAATGCAGCCGCAGCCGGCGCACTCCGGCAAGGCGCGAATGGGCGGGGAACGATTGCGGATTTCGGATTGGCGATTGCGGAACGGATGGCGCGGGCGGTGGGCGGGGTGGAGGGGTTCTGCAAGAGGCGCGGGGGCCGGTGCGGAGCGCAAACGCGTTCGGACCTAAACCGGCGGGCGGTTTCGCCGATGTGCACAAGAGCCACTCCTCAATGCCCAACGAACCCATTCCCGTTCTGATCGTGGACGACGACCCGACGGTCGGCACCGTGTTGCAGGGTTTGTTGCGCAACATCGGCGAGGGGGTGCGTTGCGCGCCGAAATGGGTGGGCACGGCCGCCGCCGCGCTCGAGCACGCGCGCTCGGGCGAGTGGACGTTGATGCTGCTCGACTACCACCTTGAGGATGGCGACGGGCTGGCGGTGCTCGACGAGGTGAACCGGATTCCCGCCCCGAAACGCCCGACGGTCGTCATGCTCACCGGCAGCGGCAACGAGCACGTGGCGGTCGAGGCGATGAAACGCGGCGCGAAGGACTATCTGGCCAAATCGGGCGTGCACCTGCCGGAGCTGCGTCGCGCGATCCTCGGCGCGCTCGAACGCCGGCTGCTCGAGGACCGGCTCGCCGAATCGACGGCCGAGCTGCGCCGCAAGAACGAGCAACTCGAGGCCGATCTCACGATGGCGCGCCAAGTCCAGCAGGCGCTCCTGCCGAACCAATACCCCAGCGTGCCCGCCGGCGTGCCGACGGAGCGCAGCCTGCTGCGTTTCAACCACCGCTGGATTCCCAGCAGCGCGGTCGCGGGCGATTTTTTCACGGTTCTGCCGGTGTCGCCGACCTCCGCCGGAGTGCTGTTGTGCGATGTGATGGGGCATGGCGTGCGCGCGGCGCTTGTCGCGGCGCTGATCCACGGCCTCGTGCGCGAGAACCGCTCGCTCGCGGGCGAGCCCGACCGCTTCCTCAGCGAGATCAACCACGGCTTGCAGGCGCTGCTCGCGCGCTCCGGCGATCTCGTGTTCGTGACGGCGGCTTATCTCGTGTTTGACGTCGCGCGCGGCGAGCTGCGTCTGGCCAACGCGGGTCATCCGTACCCGCTCCTGTTGCGTCACGAAGGCGAGGTTGCGGCGCTGCGGATCGGCGACGACGGCTCCGGTCCGGCGCTCGGGATGTTGCCCGACGAGACCTACGCCTCGGCGGTGGTGCCGCTCAGTCCGGGCGACCGTATCTTCGTTTTCACCGACGGCCTTTACGAGATCGCCGACGATTTCGGCGAGGAGTTCGGCACCACGCGTCTGCAGGAGGCGGTGGCGAAACATGCCGGCTACGCGACGCCGGCGCTGCTCGACGCGCTGCTGGCGACGGTGCGCGAGTTCGGCTCCCAGGCGCGCGGCTTCGCGGACGACACCTGCATCCTCGGAATCGACTTCGCGCCGCGTAACGCGCGCTGAAGGCCGATCGCTGGCGGAAGGGCGGGACTGCTGGGCCGCGCCGAGCGGGCGGGCGGCCGAACGTTCCGTCTACCTCAATCTGTCGAACGTGCGGGAGTCCGGGCCGGGAAACCGTTTGCGAACCGGCGCGCGGTTCCGAGAATCGGGCATTGTGATGCCGGACAGAACACAACGCGCCCCGCTCCTGCGCAACCTGCCGATTGCCGGCGCTGTCGTGCTCCTGCTCCTTGGCGGGAGCGTGCTCGCCGGGTGGTTCACGGGAATCCGCGTGCTGGTGACATGGCGTGCCGCCGGTACCGCTGCACCGGCCGGCGCGCTCTCATTGATGGTCTTTGCGCTCGCGCTCTACGCTCGGGCGCGGCTCGGGCGGCGCTGGGCACTCGTGGCGCTCCCGCCGGCGCTCGCCGGTTCGTGGTCGTTATTGGCGCGGGCGGGTGTGCTGCCGACGGGGATTGATGCGCTTTGGCTCGGTCCGGCGGTCGCCGGCGAGGCGCCGGTCCGGCTTTCGGCGGCTGGGGCGGTGTGTTTCGTGCTGGCGGGCGCGGCGTTGAGTCTGCTCGCGATCGAGCGGGCGGTGCGGGTGCGCGTGGCGGTGTTGGCGTGTGTCGGCTCCCTCGTGGGCGCGACGGGTTTGGCGGCGGTGCTCGGCCATGCGACGGCTCTCACCGCGGCGACGACACTCGGGCTCGGTACGCCAATTTCGGGGCCGATGGCGGTCGGGTTGCTGGTGCTCGGATGCTGCCTGGTCGGCGCGGCGCTCGAGGAGCGACCGGTCGCGGAGGGGCCGGCGCGCTGGTTGCCGGTGCCGCTGATGGGCGCGTGTGTGGGCGCCGCGTTGATCGTGACGGCGGCGCTGCGGGCGCGCGAAATGGCGCAGTGGCGCGCGGCGCTGGAGACGCAATCGGCGGCAACGGTGGCGGCGCTCGTGGCTGAGCTCGACGGACCAAGCAAGGCGCTCGCGCGGATCGCGGCGCACGAGGCGGACGGCGTCACCGGGGCGACGGCGTTGCGCGCGCTCGATGCGCGGGCGTTGGTGCGCGATTATCCGGAGGTGGAGCGCGTGTGGTGGCTCGACGCGGGCTTCGTGTCGCGCTTCGTGTGGGGCGAGAACGGCGAGGCGACAGTCCGCCCTTTCGACCACCTCGGCGAGGCGCGGCGGCGTGCGGCACTCGTCCGTTTGAGCGCGCAGGGTGAGCGGGAGGTGCTCATATCCTCGACCGACAGCGCGGGTCGCCCCGGCCTGATGCTCTACGTGCCGATCCGGCGCAACGACTCCACCGAGTTTCTCGCGGCCCAGCTGCGCGCAGCGGTGTGGATTGAGCGCGCGTTGGCGCGGCTGTCGGCGGCGGGCCGCGCGGAGATCGCGGTGGCGATCGAAGGCGAAACGATGTTTGGCGAGTTCGCCGCGCCCGAACAGGCGAGGGCCGGGGTGGAGACGGAGGGCATGATCCACGGACAGCGAGTCCGCGTGACGCTCTATCGCGAACCGGAGCCCGGCCTCGCTCCGGTCGTGCTGGTGACCGGCGTGGTTTTTGCGGCGCTGCTCGGGCTGGTCGTCGATCTCGCGCAGAAGGCGCGCAACCGCGAGCTGCGCGCGCATGAGGCGGCGGGCCGGCTGGTCGCGGAGGATCTCGAGCGGCGCAAGGTGGAGGCGCGGCTGAAGGCGAGCGAGGAGCGGCTCGGCCTGGCGTTGCAGGCGGGACAGGTGGGAACATTCGATTGGGACCAGATCACGGGTGAGGCGTTTTTCAGCGGCGGGGTGTGGCGGATGCTTGGTTACGAGGCGGCGGAAAAGACCGCGCGCATGGCCGAGTGGGACAACCTCATCCATCGCGACGACGCGGGGGCGGCGCGCCGGGAGTTTCCGCGCGGCCCGCAACCGGCGTTCCGCGAGGCGGAATACCGCGTGCGCAACGCCCACGGCGAGTGGCGCTGGATCCTCGAGCGCAGCAAGGCGGTCGCGTTCGACAACGAGGGCGCAGCGCGACGTGTGGCGGGAACTTTCCAGGACATCACGGCGCGCCGGCAGGCGGAGGAGTCGCTGCGCGTCAGCCAGGCCGAGGCGCGCAAGCTGGCGATCGTGGCGAGCGCGACGGAGAGCCTCGTCGTGATCACCGACGGGATCGGCACGGTCGAGTGGGTGAACGACAGCCTCGTGCTCCACACCGGTTGCCCGCGCACCGCGGCGGTGGGGCGGGCGTTATCGGAGCTTTTCCCCCCGCCGGAAGGCGAGACCGCGCCCCCGGTGGGCTTGCGCGAGGCGTTCGTGCGGCGGCTGCCCGCGCGCGTCGAGGTGGCGACGGTGTCGCGCGAGGGCCGGCGTTTCCATCTGGCGGGCGAGGTGCGGCCGGTGGCCGGCGAGCGCGGCGAGATCGAGAAATATATCGCGGTGCTGCACGATGTGACGGCGCGGATCGAGACGGAGCGCGCATTGCGCGAGGCGAAGCTGCAGGCCGAGGAGGCGACGCGCGCGAAGTCGGATTTCCTCGCGTCGATGAGCCACGAGATCCGCACGCCGATGAACGGCGTGATCGGACTCGCGCGGCTGTTGCTCGAGTCGCCGCTGAGCTCAGAACAGCGCGACTGGGTGGAGACGATCCGCCGCTCGGGCGACGGGCTGATGTCGATCATCAACGATATTCTGGATTTCTCGAAGATCGAATCGGGTCGGATGGAGTTGGAACGGTATTCGTTTTCCCCGGCCGAGTGCGTCGAGGAGGCGCTGGAGTTGTTCGCCGTGGCGGCCGGGCAGAAGGGGCTCGAGCTCGCCTACTGCGTGGCGCCCGGCGTGGCGGAGCGGATCACCGGCGACGCGATGCGGCTGCGGCAGGTGCTCGTGAATTTGGTGAGCAACGCGGTGAAGTTCACCCCCGCGGGGCGCGTCGGCGTGGAGGTGCGGCCGGGGGCGGCGCCCGACCAGGTGGAGTTCGCCGTGGCCGATACGGGCATCGGGATCCCGGCGGAGCGCGCGGAGGTGTTGTTCCAGCCCTTCAGCCAGGTCGACGCCTCCACCACGCGGCGCTTCGGCGGCACGGGGTTGGGGTTGGCGATCAGCCGGCGACTGGTCGAGCTCATGGGCGGCGAGATCGGCGTCGTGAGCCGGGTGGGCGAAGGCACGGTTTTCCGTTTCACGATCACGGCGTCGCCCGCGCCGGCGGCGTTCGAGGAAGAGCGGAAGACGACAGGCGACCGCAAACGCGTGGCTGTGCTTGACGATGATCCCGTGGCGCAACGTTTCCTAGTGCGCACGCTCGAAGCCGAGGGATATCTGCCGTGGTGTTTCGATTCGAGTGTGGCGGCGCGGCAGGCGTTGGCCGGCGGTGCGGCGCCCGATCTGCTCGTGATCGATCGCACGTTGGCGGACGGCGAGGACGGGCTGGCAGCGGCAAGGCAATTGCGGGCGGCGTGGCCCGGTGCGGACGTGCCGATGCTGTTGTTGACGCTTACCGGCCAGACCGCGCCGCGAGAGGAATTAGCCGCGGCGGGCGTGCGCGCGGTTGCGCTGAAACCGCTGCGCCGGCAGGTGTTGCTCGAGCGCGTCGCGGGCGCGTTGGCGGGACCCGCAGCGGGCCCCGCGCTGGTTGCGAGCGTGGCGGTCGCCATGCCGTCCGCGAAGCTCGTGCTGGCGGAGCGGATTCCGCTGCGCGTGTTGCTGGCGGAGGACAATCCGGTGAACAAGAAGGTCGCGCTGCGGCTGCTGGAGCGGCTCGGCTACAGCGCGCAGTCCGTGGGGAACGGTAACGAGGCGGTGCGCGCCGTGCGCGAGGAGCGGTTCGACCTGGTCTTCATGGATGTGCAGATGCCGGAGCTCGACGGGCTCGAGGCCACGCGTCGCATCCGCGCCACGGTTGTGCCGACGCATCAGCCAGTGATCGTCGCGCTCACGGCCAACGCCATCGCGGGCGACGCGGAGCTGTGCCGCGCGGCCGGGATGGATGACTATGTGAGCAAACCGGTGACGCCGGAGGATATTTTCAACGTGATCGTCCGCCGGTTCGGCGCGGGACGCGGCATCGAGCCGCTCAAACCGGGCGGGAGCGGCGGCTGATCACCCCATACCTGCTCGCGCGCCGGATTGATTGCGATCGGAGCGGATCTGTTGCGACGATTCGGGTGTTCGCGCGGCGGGCCCAGCTACCAACGAGCTCCGCTGCGGAGCTCGCTACAGGACCGAGACGATGCGCACGCCGGGGCGGCCGGCGGGGGCGGGGAGGATGTCGCCGGCGCGGCGGCCGATGAGCTTCGCGCCGAGCGGCGAGTGCGGGGTGATCACGAAAATGGTGACGCCTTCGACTTCCACCTCGAGTCCGCCCCCCTTCGGGCCGACGAAATAGAGATTCTTTTCTCCGGCCAGCTCGGTCTCGACGAGGGCGCCGAGCGCGATCGCCTCGCCGGCGGCGAAGTCGTGCACTGGCAGCTCGCGGAAGGTGTCGAACGCCTCGCGTAGCTCGGCGGCGACCTTTACCTGGCCCTCGGCGAGCACGGAGGTTTCCAGGCCGGGAGTCTCGAACTGGTTCTTGTGCAGCTCCTCGTCGTGGGTCGCTTCGTCGTGGGCGGATTTGGCGGCCGTGGCGATGAGCTCCATTTCGGTGGAGAGCTGGTGCACGATGCTATCGACGAGCTTTTTCTTGTTCACGAGCGGAGGGGGTGAGCGCGGGCGGCGGGCGCGCGACGCGCGGGTTTACTGATCGGCTGGGTGCGGGAAAGCTTCAGGCGAAACCGCGGCGGGGCGGCTCCCTCAGTTGGGGTATTGGCCGCTGATGTAGCTGCGCAGGCTGTCGGCTTCGCGCTGGAGGCGTTCGACGACCCACTTGTTGACGTCGCCGATCGAGATGAGCCCGATCAGGCGGTCGTCTTCGATGACTGGCAGGTGGCGCATCCGTTTCTCGGAGATGAGCGCCATCGCGCGGTCGAGCGGCAACGACGGGTCGATGGTGAACGGCTGCGGTGTCATCACGCGCACGATCGGGGTGGTGCGGGGATCGAGTCCCGCGGCGACAACGCGTGTGAGGACATCGCGTTCGGTGAAGATGCCGACGAGGCGCTCGCCCTCGAGGACGCAGACGCAGCCGATGCGGTGCGCGGTCATAATCGAGACGGCGTCTTGCGCCGACGCCTTGGTGGAAACGCAGCGGACCGTGGGATCCTTTTGCGCGAGGAGCGCGGAAATCGGGATCTTCATTGGGGTGTCGCGCGGGAAGACTAAGCCGGATACCGACCTGCGCAAGTGCGTCGGCGGGAAAAGGCGGGTGCGCGGCTGGTGCTCTGCTCCGTGGTGGAGTGGCGAGCGAAACTTGCGCGCGGGATGCAATCCGCGCCGGGGTGGGAAATGGCGGGCGTGAAGCCCGCCCCACCATCGAGGACAGCGGTGACCGACCGGCGGTGCTACGGTCGCTCAGGGCGTTGCGGCGAAACCGGAGAGGCGGGCGTCGCGAGCCCAGCCGTACACCTGGGCGTAGCGGCCGGCGGAGTTGGCCCAACCGAAGTCGCGCGACATGGCGTTGGCGCGGAGAAGGGCGAACTCGTCGGGCCGGTCGTAGTAAGTGGCGTTGGCCCAGCCGATGGTGTGGTAGACGGCGTTCTGGTCGGCGCGTTCGAAGAGAAAGCCGGTGCCGGCGCCGGTGCCCTCGCGGTACTGTTCGATCGTGTCGACGAGGCCGCCGGTGGCGCGGGCGACGGGGAGGGTGCCGTAGCGCATGGCGTAGAGCTGGGTGAGACCGCAGGGCTCGGTGCGGCTGGGCATCACGAAGAGATCGGAGCCGCCTTGGATGAGGTGCGCGAGGCGGTTGTCGAACGCGAGCTTCAGGCCGACCCGGCCGGGGAACTCGAGCGCGGTGTGGCGCAGGTCCTCCTCGAGATCGGCGTCGCCGGTGCCGAGGATGGCGAACTGCACCTGCATGTTCGTCACGATCGCAGGCAGCACTTCGCAGAGGAGGTCGAGGCCCTTCTGGCGGAAGAGTCGGGAGACGACGCCGAAGAGCGGTTTGCGCGGATCGACATCGAGGCCGAGTTCGCGCTGGAGCGCGGCTTTGCAGGCGGCCTTGCCCGCGAGTTCGTCGAGGTCGAACGCCGCGGGCAGATGGCGATCGGTGGCGGGATCCCAGGCCTCGGTGTCGATGCCGTTGAGGATGCCGATGAGATCGCCGGCGCGGAAGCGCAGCACGTGGTCGAGGCCGAACCCGAATTCGCCGGTCTGGATTTCGCGGGCGTAGGTCGGGCTGACGGTGGTGATCTTGGTGCTGTGATAGAGCCCGGCCTTCATCAGGTTCACGGCACCGCAGGCTTCCGCGTTGTCGGGGCTGAAGAGCCAGTCGGGGAGCTTGGCGTAGGCGAGCGCGTGGCGATGGCAGTAACCCTGATGCTCGAGGTTGTGGATCGTGAAGACCGTCGCGCAGCGGCCGAGCGGGCCGTCGCGATCGGTGGTATTGAGCCACACCGGGAGGAAGCCGCACGTCCAGTCGTGGCAATGGAAGGCGTCGGGTGTCCAGCCGAGTTGGAGACAGAGGTTCAGCGCGGCGCGCGTGAAGAAGATGAAGCGCTTGTCGTTGTCGGGGAAGCTGCCGGCGGCGTTGGAGTAGACCTCGGGGCGGGCGAAGAAGCGCTCGTGCTCGACGAAATAGACCGGGACCTCGGTGCCGGGGAGGACGGTTTCCCACACGCGGCCGAACTCGGCGCCGCCGCCGAGATCCGCGCCCAGCGGCTGCGTACGGCATTGCCATTGGCCGAGGCGTTTGACCGAGCCGTAGAGCGGGAGGATGCAGCGCACGTCGTGCCCGAGGCGGGCGAGCTGTTTGGCGAGCGCTCCGACCATGTCTCCGAGGCCGCCGACTTTGACGAACGGATCCAGCTCGGGGGTGACCATCAGGATCTTCATGCGGGGGCCGGGAAAATCGCGGGGAGTGCGGACGCGCTCAAGGCTTTTCGCCCTGCGGAAACGGCTTCGGACGGCCGGGAGAACGTGGGGACATGGGCCATGGCGGAGGGACCATGTCGCCGACTTGGCCTACAGAAAACGCCTGGCGCGGGGCCGGCGCTCAGCCGGCGCGGAGGGTGAGGCCGACGACTTTTTCGCAGCCCTGCAGCTGGCGGATGCGTTGGAGGAGAATCGTCTCCAGGAGGCGGAGTTCGTCGCGCACAACGGCGTGGGAAACGAGGACGAGCAGCTTGCCCTTGGTGTCGATCTTCACCGGGTGGCTGTAGGCGGCGTTGGCGGCGCCGACGATCTCGGCCCAGTGCTGGCGGATCGTGTGGTCGGGCGCCTCGACTCCGACGTGGTACTTACGCAGGAGCTTGTCGATCGCGTCGCCGAGCGGCTGCTCGCGGCGGCGCTTGGTGCGCGAGTCGTCGTTGGGCAGGCCGCGGAGCGAGGCGATGAGGTTCTCGATCTCGCGGGAAAACTCGTGCGGTGCGGACATCGGCGGGAGACCGGAGAGGGGAGACCTGAAGGCGGAAAGACCGGAATGCGGAAGGTGGAAGGGCGGGCCTGAACGGCTTCGCCGTTCAGCTACGGGGCGAGGCGGTCAGGCGATCTGCTGCTGGTCGTAGAGGCCGCGGTAGAGCGGGCTGGTGCGGTAAACCTCGGCGTGCGGGCCGCGCGCGACGATCTGGCCGCGATCGAAAACGAGCACGAGGTGCGCGTCGCGCAGCGTGCTGAAACGGTGCGCGATCATCAGCACGGTCTTGCCGACGACGAGTTTCTGCAGCGCCTTCTGGATCGCGGCCTCGCTCTCGCTGTCGAGCGCGGAGGTGGCTTCGTCGAGGATGAGAATCGGAGCGTTGCGGAGAAAAGCGCGGGCAAGGGCGATGCGTTGGCGTTGACCGCCGGAGAGCGAGGCGCCGCGTTCGCCGACGATGGTGTCGTAGCCCTGCGGCAACGCGGAGACGATGAAGTCGTGCGCGTAGGCGTCGCGCGCTGCCTGCTCGACCTCGGCCGGCGTGGCGCCCGGGCGACCGACGAGGAGGTTGTTGCGGATCGTGTCGTTGAAGAGAAACGAGTCCTGGCTGACGAGGGCGATGTTGTCGCGCAGCTCGGCGAGGCGCACGTCGCGCACATCGACGCCGTCGACGAGCACCTGGCCGGTGGTGGCCTCGAAGAAACGCGGGACGAGATTCGCGAAGGTGCTCTTGCCTGCGCCGCTCGGGCCGACGAGCGCGACCACGGTGTCGGGCGCGATGTGCACGGAGACGTCGCGCAACACGATCTCGTCGGCGCCGGTGCCGTAGGAGAACGAGACGCCGCGGAACTCGATCTCGCCGCGCGCGGCGCCGAGGGTTTTCGGCGCGACGGGATCGGCGATCGGCTCGGGCTCGTGCATGACCTGCTCGATGCGGTCGAGGGCGGCGGCGCCGCGGGTAAACTCGCCGTGGATCTTGCCCATCTTGCGCAGCGGGTCGTACGCCATGTAGAGCGCGGCGACCATGGCGAAAACGGTGTTGAACGGCGTCTGCGCGCGGTAGGCGAGCAGGAGCGAGCCGGCGATGCCGAAGACGGCGATGAACTCGATGAGCGGCGAGAGCGAGGCGTTGTACTTCGTCACCTTCATCTGGAGACTGAAGAACTCGCGCACGCCGGCGACGAAGCGGGAGACCTCTCGTTCCTGGAGGTTGAAGGCGCGGACCTCGCGCACGGCGGAGAGGTTCTCGCGGAGCAGCTCGGAAACGTCGCCGCTGGCGGCGAAGGCCTGCTTGGCGCGGCGGTAGAGGTTCTTGCCGATGACCTTCAGCGGCAGCACGCAGATCGGGATCACCGCGATGCCGAGCAGAAAGATCGCCGCGCCGGGTTTGGTGAACGCGCTGTAGAGGATGTAGCCGATCGCCGAGAGAAACGTGACCGGGAGCACGACGAGGTCGTTGGCCGTGGTCGTCATCGTCTGCTGCACCTGCTGCGCATCGGAGGTGCCGCGGGCGAGGAGGTCGCCGCTGCGGGAGCGTTGGAAGAACGCGAGGTGGAGCCGCTGGAGTTTCTTGAAGAGATCCGCCCGCAGCCCCTCGAGCAGCACAGTGCCGGAGAGCGCGACGAGGTAGTGGTTGAGCACCTGGAACGTACAGCGGATGCCGATGACGATCGGGATCAACGCGAGCACTGACGCGATCTGCGCCATGCCGAGGCGGTCGGCGCCGGTGGCCTCGAAGAGCGGCTTGAGGCCGGTGTTGATCATCCACGGCACGCCGCCGCCGCTGGCGCCACCGCTGATCACGCCGAAGAGGATGCCGGCGATGAACTTTCCGCGCACCGGGCGCAGGTATCGGTAGTACGGGCGGAAACGGGCGAGCATCAGTCTGCGGAGGCTTTCACATCCAAGGCGTCGCGCAAGCCGTCTCCCAGAAAATTCAGGGCGAGCAACGTCAGGGAAAACACCGCACCAGGGCAGAGCAGCAGCCAGAGGTGCGTCTCGATTTCGAGTTGGCCGTCGTAGATCAACGTGCCGAGCGAGCTCATTGGCGGTTTTACGCCGAGGCCGAGGAAGCTGAGGAACGCCTCGAGCAGCATCACGCCGGGGATCGTGAGCGTGGTGTAGACGATCACGGTGCCGAGGAGGTTCGGCAGCAGGTGGCGGAAGATGATGCGGCCGTGCCCGAGGCCGAGCGTGCGCGCGGCCTCCACGAACTCCATGCGCTTGAGCGATTGCACCTGGCCGCGGACGATGCGGGCCATCGTGAGCCATTCGACGGCGCCGATCGCGACGAAGAGCACGAGCAGGTTCCACGTCGGGCCGAGCTGGAAACGTTTCGCGAGGCTGTCGGTGAACACGAGCAGCAGGATCACGAAGAGCGTGAACGGCAACGAATAGACGATGTCGACGATGCGCATCATCGCCGTGTCGAGCTTGCCTCCCGCGTAGCCGGCGATCGCGCCCCAGCTCACGCCGATCGTGATCGAGACGACGGTCGCCGCGAGCGCGACGGCGAGCGAGATGCGGCAGCCGAACATGACGCGCGCAAAGACATCGCGCCCGAGCAGATCGGTGCCGAACCAGTGGCCCGCGCCGGGCGGGATGAACTGTTCGGCATCAGCCGCCGAATACGACAAGCCGAGCAGCCCGGGCAACGCGGTGCAGGCGACGAGGAGCGCGAGCAGAAAAAGCCCGGAGACGACCGCGAGCTGGTTCTTCCGCAACCGCCGCCACGCGTCGCGCCCCAGCGACGAGCCGCGCTCGAGCGTCGCCGGATCGAGCGGAGCGGGCGACGGCAGGCGGTCGGGGTTGGGCGAGAGGCGAAGCATCGATGAGGAGGCGAGAGGGGAGAGTCGGAAGGCGAGAGAGCGCGGCGGCTCAGTCTTCGAAGCGCAGTTTCGGGTTGAGCCAGACTTGGGCGACGTCGACCACGAGGTTGAAGAACACGATCGCGCCGGCGTAGAGCACGACGGTGCCGACGACGAGCGGGTGGTCGCGGTTGAAGGCGGAGTTCACGAACTCGCGGCCGAGTCCAGGGATCTGGAAAATGCGCTCGATCACGAACGAGCCGGTGAGGATGCCCGCCGCCGCGGGCCCGAGATACGAGATGACCGGCAGCAATCCGCCGCGCAGCGCGTGCCGCAGGACGATGCGCAGCTCGGAGGCGCCTTTCGCGCGGGCGGTGCGGATGAAATCCTGGCCGAGCATCTCGAGCATGCCGCCGCGCGTGAGCCGCGCCACGTAGGCGGCGTAGACGAGGCCGAGCGTGAGCGAGGGCAGCACGCGGTCGAGCGGCTCGCTCCAGCCGGAGGCGTTGAAGCGCTGGAGGTGCACGGCGAACGCGAGCACGAGCAGCGGGCCGAGCACGAAGGTGGGCACGCAGATGCCGAAGAGCGACACGCCGCTGCAGAGGTAGTCGAGCCAGGTGTTGCGGCGCACGGCGGCGAGGACGCCGAGCGGAATGCCGAGCGCGAGTGCGACGAGCAGCGACCACATCCCGAGCTCGAGCGAGTAGGGCAGCGCGCCGGCGATGATCTCGTTCACTGTTCGGCTGGCGTATTTATACGACGGACCGAAGTTGATGCCGAAGGCCGCGTTGAGATCGAAGTCCCAACGGTCGTCACGGTCGAGATCGGCGAAGAGGCGCTGCGGTGCGCAACGTTTCGGGCAGAGGTTGCCGAGGTAACCGACGTACTGCTGCCAGAGCGGGCGATCCAGGCCGTAGTACGCATCGATGTTGTGCTGCACTTCGGGCGGCAGCGCCTTCTCGCCGAGGAACGGACCGCCGGGCACGAAGCGCACCATGAAGAACGCCGCCGTGACGATGAGGAACATCACGGGAATCGATTCGAGCAGACGGCGGAGGACGAAGCGGAGCATGCCGGCGGTGGAGCCGCGCGATCAAACGGCGCGCGCTTGGAAAAACCAAGCCATGAGTGCGGCGTGACCGGGCAAGGAGAGTCGAGGGTCGAGCGTCGAGAGCCGGAGATCCGGCGACGAGTTTCGCGACGCAAGTCGTCGAAGCCGGCGGCGAACCGGAAGTCTGGCGCTCGACTCTCGACGCTCGTCGCTCGACAGACTGCGTGCCTCAGTCGGAATCTTCCGAGGGCAGCGTGACGCCGGGCGCGGGGGCGGGCGGGGGCGGCGTCGATTCTTCGGCGGAGTCGGCCGGCGGTAGTTGGGAACTCATGAACGCGATGAGGCGCTCGTTGAATTCCTTCGCCGGGTCCTTGCCCATCTTCTTGAGAGCCTGCACGAGTGCGGCGACTTCGACCAGGCGGGCGATGTCGCGGCCAGGGCGGACGTGGATCTCGATGTGCGGAATCCGGATTCCCAGAACATCGTAGAAACTTTCCTCAAGTCCGGTGCGCTCCTCTTCGACATCGGGGCGCCAGTCCTGGAGGGTGACGACCATCTCCAGCCGCACCTCGGGGCGGATGCTGCGCACGCCGAACATCTCGGCGACGTTGATGATGCCGATGCCGCGGCACTCCATGTAGCCGCGGTTCAGCGGAAGGCTGGAGGCAATGAGTTCGCGTTCGTCGAGCACGCGGATGTGCGTGAGGTCGTCGGCGACGAGGCTGTGGCCGCGTTCGATGATCGCGAGGGCGGCCTCGCTTTTGCCCACGCCGCTGTGGCCGCGGATCATCACGCCGACGCCTTCGATGCTGAGCGTGGTGCCGTGCTCGGTGGTCTGGCGGGCGAACTCCGCGTCGATGCACAGCGTCGAGATGTTGACGAAGTGCATCGTGATGAGCGGCGTGCGATAGAGCGGCAGCTTCCGCTCACGCGCGACGGTGAGCATGCTCTTCGTCGGGAGGAGGTTTCGGGTGAGGACCAGGCACGGGATGCCGCGGTCGATCATCGCGTGCATCATCTCCTCCTGCCGGACGGGCGAGAGGGTCTTGAAATAGGTCATCTCGGTGGAGCCGATGACCTGGATGCGTTTGTACGCGAAATACTTGTAGAAACCGGTGAGCGCGAGCGCGGGTCGGTTGATGCTCGGCTCACGGATCTGGCGGTGCACGCCCTCGCTGCCGGCGATGAGCTCGGTCTTCAGCTTGACGCCGTATTTCGCGAAGAAGTCGGAGACGGAGACGGCGGTGACGGCTTTCGGCATGGGGCGGGATGGCGGTTGCGGCGCGAGGCTAGGAGGTGGCCGACAACACGCAAGGACGGCCTGCGCGGGACCGCGGGGCGGGCCGTGCCCTGGCGGCAAGCGATGTGTCGTATCGTCCGCGGGCCGCGGGGCACCGAGGCCGTAACGGAGGTCGCGTCCTGACGCCGATCAGGAACCCACCGCCGGCGCGCCGGCGAATCGAGCCGCCGTCGCCGGCACTGCGGATGACGAGGCTGGGGCGGCGAGGGGCGACTCGGAGTCCGCGGAGGGATCAGTCGAGGAGCCGGTGACAAGGCGCAGCAGGGTATCGACATTGTGGAGCAATGTCGCGGCTTGGGTGTCGAGCACTTCGGCGGCGGCGGCCGTTTCTTCGGCGTGCGCGGCGTTGGCCTGGGTGACCTGATCGACTTGTGTGATCGCACGGGAGATCTGCTCCAGCCCTCGTGTCTGCTCCTGCGAGGCGGTGGCGATTTCGGCGACGAGTTGATGGACCGAACCGCTTTGAGTGGCGATCTCGCCGAGGTTGGTGGCGACCTTGGCGGAGAGGTCGACGCCGAGATCGCTCTTGTGGATCGAGTCCTCGATCCTCCCGGCGGTCTCCTTGGCGGCAGCGGCGGCTCGTTGGGCGAGTGCGCGAACCTCGTCGGCTACGACGGCGAAACCCGCCCCGGCTTCACCGGCGCGGGCGGCTTCGACCGCGGCATTGAGGGCGAGGAGGTTGGTCTGGAACGCGATCTCGTCGATGGTCTTGAGGATCCGCGCGATGTTATCGGAGGCGGACTTGATCTCGCGGACGGCGACGAGCATGCGTTCCATCTCCTGATTGCCGCGGGAGGTGGTCTGGTGGGCGGCTTCGGTGTGGGAGCGGGCCGTCGTCGCATTATCGGCGTTGCGGCGCGCCTGACCGCCGATCTCTTCGAGCGAGGCGCTGGTCTCCTCGATGGCGGCGGCTTGGGCGGAGGCTCCATCGGCAAGCGATTTGCTGGTGCCCGACACCTGCCCGGCCGCACTCGACACATGGCCGGCGGCTCCGCGGAGCGCATCCGTGATGGCGAGGAGCGGCCGGAGAAGCAGCCTGCGCATCACGAAGAATACCGCGACGAGAACGATGAGGTTGGTGACGACCGTGCGCGCGCCGATGGACCAGGCGAGAAGCCGAAGCTTGGCCTGCATGGCGGCCGGGGAGAGGCCGAGCTCGATGATGCCGAGGGTCTGTTTTTCGCGTTCGAGGGGGCGCGTTTGCACGAGCAGCGACGGGTCGACGGCGGCTTTCTCGGCGAGGCTGCCATCCGGCTGCCGGTAGAGCGCGCTCACGACGCGCTCCGTCTTGTCGACCTGCTCCTTGACGATGATGCGCGCGACGGCGGGATCGCTCATCTCGGAGCGAATCACCTGCACGATCTGGTCCTGATTGAGGTTGTAAACCGGGTCGACGAGGTTGGCCTGCAAGCGGCCCGCCATCTGGGTGCTGCGCCCGGCGAGTTCGGCGGCGAGGGCGCGAGATTCGCGGACGTAGTCGAACACGCCCAATGCGACGAGCGTGCCGGAGGTGGTCACGACCAGCCAGCCGATCAGGCGGAAGGTGATGCTGCGTCGGGCGAGACCCATGGGGCGGTTGGTTACGGCAGCGCGGCGCGGACGATGGCCTGGAGGGTGCCGTTGCGTTCGATCTCGGCGAGGCCGCGGTCGAAGGCGGCGCGTTTCTCGTCCTGATCGGCCGCCTTCTTCGAGAAGGCGATGTAGAGCGATTTCGCCTCGAGCGGCGGTTCGACAAACTCGAGGGCGTCGGCGAGGGCGGAGAGTTCGTGGGCGAGCAGGTACTGCGCGACGTATTTGTCGATGACGGCGAGGTCGAGGCGTTTGGCGGCGAGCTTGCGGAGGTTCATGGCGTCGTCATCCGCCTCCTGCTTCTTGAGGAAGGTGGCTTGGTCGAACTTGGCTTCGTTGACGTAGCCGCGCACGACGCCGATCGAGTAGGGTTTGAGCGCCTCGAGGGTGGTGAAGGTGATCGGGTTGTCCTTCCGCTTCACGAAACCCACGGGACCGCCTGGGAACGGGGCGGAGTAGACGAAATCGGCGAGACGAGCCTCGTCGAAGTACTCGGGGAAAAGGCCGTCGTAGATACCGTCTTTGGCCGCGGCGACGGCGCGGGCCCATGGCTGGAACTCGATCACGACCTCGTACCCTTGGGTCTGGTAGGCGGCCTTGACGATCTGGGCAACGAAACCCTGCTGTGGCAGGCTCGCCCCGATGTAGGGCTCCCAATCGAGGGTGACGAGCTTGACCGTCTTCTGCGCATGGGCGGAGAGAGCGGCGGCGAGCGCGAGGCAACTTCCCAACAAGATACGGCGAAGGGTGGTCTTCATGGGCAAAGGGCGGGGACTAGAGGCTGAAGTTGAGGACGACGGCCGCGTAGAGGGTGTGGGTGTCGGTGCCGAAACCGTAGGTGCTGATCGCCTGACGGGCATTGCGGCTGAGCGGGATGGTGTAGCCGACCTTCGGCTCGATGGTGAAATGCGGCGAGAGCACGATCGGCAGCGTGGCGACAATCTCGCCGGCGAAGAAGTCATTGAACTCCTCGCCGCGCGCGTTGAGTCCCATGTAACTGTTCTTCCAGACGGAGCCCGCGTTGGCCGTGATCTTGAGGGTGGCGGATTCGCCGAACGCAAAGGAACGGGTGACCCCAACCTGGGTGTAGGCGCCATCACCGTACGTGACGTCGATGTAGCCCGCGCAGGCGATGGTCCAGTTGGCCTCGGTCCAGGCGGCGAGAAGGTAGAGTTCGTCGCTGTCCGCGCCGTCGATCACTCCGAAGTGATTCCAACCCAAGTTGCAGGCGATTCCTTCGACGGAAAAGGCGTAGTCGATGGTGCAGTCGACTTCGTTCAGCCGATGGGTGTCGAAATCGTAATTTTTCCAGAGCGAGAGCGACACGCCGCTCGTGTGTGCGGCGGTGAGGGTGGACTGCCAGACGCTGCCGTTGCTGAAGCGCAGACCGCGCCACATGTAGCGGCTCCAGAGCGCGGTGTTGCCGCTGAACGAGAAAACCGGCTCCGGCTGGGGGTCTTGGGCGTGCGCGGTGGCGAGGAGCGCGCCGAGCGAGAAGGCGAGAACGCATCGGGTGCTCGCGCGACGATAGATCGAATTCATGGATTCGGGTGGGCTAGGCCCGTATGATCGGCCGGCGAAATCGATAATTGAGGTGCGATTTCCGTATTTGGGCGGACTTGAGCCGGAAGACCGGCCGCGGTGCCGCCGTGCTCTCGCGGCGCGGCTTCGGGTGGCAGGCGGGGCGTGCGAGGCACCTACGGGGGCATGGAGAGAGGCGAGTGAATCGGCTTTCGAAATCCGCCGACGAGCCGATCAGCCCCTCGGCACTTGAAACCGCCACGACCCTCCTCCATCAATCGGGCCGTTCCGGGGAGGAACGCCCCGCCTTCTCGAACCGCCCGATTCCAAGTCGTCGGGCGGCGATGCAGGCCCGCGCACTGTATCCGATCGATAGATTTCGAGCAGATGGTTTAGGCTGAACGCCGCTCCCTCCACCAAATGAAAATTCCGGTTCCACGGGCGAGAGTCCTCATCCCAGCCCTGTTTCTGCTGGCGCAGGCTTTGGTGCCGGAGTGCGCCCGAGGTCAGAGTTCCTCCGGTGCGGAGATTCTGTCGGTGGTCCCCGGCAAGGATCTCCGCTTCAATGTTCTCACGGGGGAGGACGGGTTGCCGTCCGGCAATGTGTATGGTGTTGCCCAAGATGCCGCCGGCTTCCTGTGGTTCGCCACGGACGATGGCTTGAGCCGTTACGACGGACGTTCTTTCCGCACCTTCCGATTCGAGCGCGGCAATCCCAACAGTCCCGGCAGCAGTTCCATCCTCTCGATTGCGCGCGGGCGGGAAAACTGTCTGTGGCTGGCCACCACCGGCGGAGGCGTGGACCGGTTCGACCCGGTGACCGAGACCTTCGCCCACTATCTCCACGATCCCAAAGACGCTCGCAGCCTGAGCGGGAACGGCGTGAGGCAAGGCTGTCTTCACGAGGACCGGAACGGTGCTCTGTGGATCGGGACAGTCGACAGCGGGCTGAACCGCTTGGACCGGACAACGAATACCTTCACCCACTACCGGCACGATCCGCGCGATGCCAATAGCCTGAGCAGCGATCGCATCTCCTGCCTCCGCGAGGATCGCCAGGGTGCGCTGTGGATCGGCACCCAGGATGCGGGTCTCAACCGCCTGGACCCGGTCACGGGAAACGTCACCCGTTATCTGCCGAACCCGGGAGATCCACAGTCGCTGCCCAATGCGCTCGTATATCAGGTCTTCGAAGACAGCGCGGGGCTGTTGTGGGTGACCACCCGCGAGCAATTGGCGGTGTTGGACCGCGCTTCCGGGCGCTTCACCCGTTACGCGATCGCCCCCGGCGACCCGGAAGTGCCACGCCTGAACTCGGTGTGGCACTTCCACGAAGACGCGGCGGGCGACTTGTGGATGGGAACGGGCGGCGCCGGTGTCCTGAAATTCGAGCGGCAGCAGCACCGCGTCGTGCAGTACAAGAGTGCGCCGGGCGACCCGCACAGCTTGCGCAACAATTTCATCAGCGGGCTCCACGAGGACCCGTCCGGCACGATTTGGGTGACGACCCTCGGTGGTGGGGCGAACATGTTCTCCACCCGGCCGCCTAAATTCGCCCACTTCAAGCACGTGGCCGACGATCCGAACAGCGTCGCCGACGATTTCATCTTCTCCATCTTCGAAGATCACAGCGGGATCGTGTGGATCGGCTCGTCGCGCACCCTCAACCGCTGGGATCGCCAAGCGAACACCTGGCAATTCTTTCGCGATGATCCTGCCAACCCGCATGCGATCACGACCGGTTCGGTGACGGCCACGCAGGAGGACCCGGATGGCACGCTTTGGTTCGGCACTTATCGGGGCGGGCTCAACCGGTTCGATCCCACGACACAGCATTTCAAAGCCTACCGGTCCGACCCGAACGACCCCCGGAGCTTGAGCGACGACATCGTCCGATCGCTTCTCCTCGATTCAAGCGGTGTGCTGTGGGTGGGCGGCTGGCACAACGGCCTGAACCGTTTTGATCGGAAGACCGAGACGTTCCAGCGATTTCTGCATGATCCAAGCGATCCGACGAGTCTAGGCGCGGGCTCGGTCGCCGAAGTCTATGAAGACCGGGCGAAGACCTTGTGGGTCGCCACCGAGAACGGCGGATTGAATCGCTTCGACCCGGCGACCGACAAATTCACCCGTTTCAAATACGACCCGCAGAACCCGACCAGCCTCGCCAACGACGATGTGCGGGTGCTCTACGAGGACCGGGCCGGGCGATTTTGGGTCGGCACGGCCGCGGGCTTGTGCCTGTTCGATCGGGCGAGCGGCACCTGCACCGTGTACACGGAAAAGGAAGGGCTGCCCAACAACACCATCGAAGGCATCCTCGAGGACGATGCCGGAAACCTGTGGATCAGCACCAACAACGGGCTCTCCCGTTTCGATCCGGCAAACCAAGCGTTTCGCAATTACGACACTTCGGACGGTCTGCAGAGCAACGAATTCCACGTGTTCACCGCGTTCTGCAAAAGCCCGCGGACGGGGGAGATGTATTTCGGCGGCATCAACGGCTTCAACGTCTTCGATCCCCGGCGAGTGGCGGACAACCCTGTGAAGCCACCGATTGTGCTCACCGATTTCCGGCTGTTCGGCCATTCGGTGCTGGTGGGCGACGGCTCGGTGCTGCGGCAGAACATCAACGACACGCGCCAACTGACGCTGCCGCACAGCCAAAACAGCCTGAGCTTCGAGTTCGCCGCGTTGAGCTACGTCGTCCCTGCCAAGAACCGGTACCGCTACATTCTGGAAGGCTTCGACGCGGATTGGCGCTCGGCAGGGAGCAACGAGCGGCTCGCGGTTTACACCGGACTGCCCGCTGGCGAGTACGTCTTCCGGGTGCAAGGATCCAACGAAGATCGGGTGTGGAACGAAGCGGGCACTTCGATCGCGATCACCATCACCCCACCGTGGTGGCAGACGTGGTGGTTCCGCAGCGTCAGCGCCCTCGCGCTGCTGGGGCTGTTCGTCACGGCCTACCAACTGCGGATCAGGCGTCTCCAGAAACACAGCCGCGATCTCGAGGGGCTGGTGGCCGAGCGGACCAAGCAACTCGCCACCGCCAAAGAGGCCGCCGAAGCCGCCAGCCGCGCCAAGAGCGAGTTTCTCTCCAGCATGAGCCATGAACTGCGGACTCCGCTGAATGCGATTCTCGGTTACACCCAGATTCTCGCGCAGCAGGACAATCTCACCTCGCGGCAGCACCAGCAGCTGGATGTCATGCATGCCAGCGGCGAACACCTCCTCATGCTGATCAACGACGTGCTCGATCTCAGCCGGATCGAGGCGCGGAGACTGGAACTCACCGAGGCTCCGTTCCGCCTCTCGCAACTGCTGGAGCAGGCGATCGAGATCACGAAGGTGAAAGCCGATCAGAAGGACCTCGCGCTCAACTACGAAGTCGACCCGCGACTTCCGCAGTGCGTCTGCGGCGATGAGCGCCGCGTCCGCCAGATCCTGCTCAATCTGCTCTCGAACGCCGTGAAGTTCACCCGCCAGGGCAGCGTGACATTGCGGGTCCGTTACGACCAGACCAACGCCGGCTCGCTCCAATGCGAGGTGACCGACACCGGTGTCGGTATTCCGAGCGACAAACTCGAAACCATCTTCGAACCGTTCGTCCAGCTGTCGTCCGAAGAGCGGCAGGGGCGCGAAGGTGTGGGCCTCGGGCTGACGATCACGCGCCGGCTCGCGACGCTCATGGGCGGTACGGTGACCGTCGAGAGCCGCGTGGGCCAGGGGAGTACGTTTCGCTTCTACGCGCCTTTTCCGACGGCGACCGTCTCCGAAACGATCGCCGAGCCGTCTCTGCGGCAGATCCGCGGCTACCGCGGCCCGCGCAAACAGATCCTCGCCGTGGACGACAACCCGACCAACGTCGGTTTGCTGGTCACCCTTCTGGAACCGCTCGGCTTCGAGGTCAGGACGGCCGCGAACGGCCGTGACGCTTTGCGGCAGGCGCGGGCGCACGCGCCGGACCTGGTGCTGCTCGATCTGGTGATGCCGGAGATGGACGGCGTGGAAACCGCCCGGGCGATGCGCCAGATGAAGGAGCTGAACACGACACGCATCGTGGGCGTCTCGGCCACCGTCACTGGGTCCGAGCGGAAGCTGGCGTTCGCCGCGGTGTGCGACGGTTTCCTCGGCAAACCGATCGAGGTCCGCGAGCTGCTGCAGACGATCGGGCGACTGCTCCAGCTCGAATGGGATTTTGCCACGGAGGAAGCGCGACCGCCGAGCGACGATGCGAATCCGGCGACAACAGCCGTTCCGCCGCCGGCGGTGCTGGAGGCCCTGCGGCGCACGGTTGAACGCGGTGAGTTTGGAGAGCTGGAACGTCTCTTGAACGAGCGGGCCGCCGATCCCGCCTACGCCGGTTTTCGCCAACAACTGCGACGGTTGGCGGCGCGTTACGACGACGACGGGATAGCCGCCTACCTCACCGAACAAGGCAAAGCTCACGATGGACATGGAAACCAATAATCCGATCACCATCCTCGTGGTGGACGACACCCCGGGGAGCATCGGCATCGTGCAGGCGACTCTCGAGAAAGCCGGTTACCGAGTCGCGGTTGCCACCAGCGGAGCAAAAGCGATCCAACGCGCCGCGCTCGTTCTGCCCGACATCATCCTGCTCGACGTGCTCATGCCCGGGATGGACGGCTTCGAAACCTGCCGACGGCTCAAGGCGCAGGAGTCCACGCGCGACACACCGGTGATCTTCCTGTCCGCCATCACGGAGACCTTCGACAAAGTGAAGGGCTTCGGCTTGGGCGCGGTGGATTACCTCATCAAGCCGATCGCCCCGGAGGAGTTGCTGGCGCGCGTCCGCACGCACGCCACGGTCGGTCGCCTCGAGGCCGAACTGCGGGCGGCGAACCGTACCTTGGGCGAGCGCGTGGAGGCTCGCACCGCCGAGCTGCAGGCCGCGAACCGGCAGCTGACGGATGAGATCGAGGTGCGCAAACGGGCGGAGGCGGAAATCCGCCGGCTCAACTCCGAGTTGGAGGAACGCGTGCGGCGACGCACCGCGCAGCTGGAATCCGCCAACCGCGAACTGGAATCGTTCAGCTATTCCGTCTCGCACGACCTGCGCGCTCCGCTGCGGAGCATCGACGGGTTCAGCCAGATCCTGGAGGAGGATTGCCGCGGCAAACTGGACGACGAAGGCAAGGCGAACCTCGCCCGTATCCGCAGCGCCACCCAGCGCATGGGCGAGCTGATCGACGACATGCTGCAGTTGTCCCGCAACGCGCTTAAGGAAATGCATTTCACCTCGGTGGATCTGAGCGCCCTGGCCCGCGTGGTGTTGAGCGAGTTGCAGAAGACTCAGCCGGAGCGGCGCGTGGAACTGGTGATCGCGCCGGACCTGGTCGCCGCAGCCGACGTCGGCCTGATGCGGGTCGTCCTGGAAAACCTCCTCGGTAACGCGTGGAAATTCACCGGCAAACAAGCCGATCCCAGGATCGAGTTCGGCAAGATGGTCCGCGACGGAGCGCCCGTTTTCTTCGTACGCGACAACGGCAGCGGCTTCGAAATGACCTACGCGCACAAGCTGTTCGGCGCGTTCCAACGGCTGCACTCCTCGGCGGAGTTCTCCGGCACGGGCGTCGGGCTCGCCAGTGTGAAGCGCATCATTCAGCGCCACGGCGGCGAAGTGTGGGCCGAGGGCGAGGTCAACCGGGGCGCGACGTTCTACTTCTCGCTGCCGTCGGCCCGATAGCCCGTGTCACCGGGCGGATCGGGCCAACCGGTCGCTCAGAAGACGAGTCGGATGCCCGCCTGCACCTTCCAGCGGCTCTCCGCGTTGTTGGGGCGGATGACTGAACTCGACGTCGCTTCGGCCGCGGGCACGTTCGCTCCGAAGACCAGCGTGTTGCTGGCATCGAGCGACAGTACCGTCGTCGTGCCGTCGCGGAAGGTCGGCCGGATTCTGCCATCGCTGGAATTGTAGGTGGCCGCGCCGAGCGCGCGCGTCTGGGCGCCCGTTGTGGAGGCCACGTTCAAGGTCTCGACGTAGTTGAAAACACCGGGGCTGAGCCAGGCGCCGAAGTTGATGAAGTCGGCGAAGAACTGGAGCTTCGCCTTGCGGGCCAGTGGCACTCGGCTCAACGGGAGGTCCTGCACGATCCGTAGATCCAGCCGGTTCTGCCAAGGGGCGAGAAACGCGTTCCGCGGCGCGTGGCCGCCGGCAAAGCGCGAGAGTCCGCTGCGCTCGAGGAACGCGAAATAGGCGTCCTGTTGGACCTGTGTCATCCCGGAGAAATCGAAGCGCGTATCGCCGGGCCCTGCGGGCACCGCGACGAGGTCATTCGCTCCGAATCCGTCTTTGTTCAGGTCGTTGCTGTAGACGTAGCTGAACGGTATGCCGCTGCGTCCCTCGTAATAGAGCGAGATGGTCGTCGGGAAGTACTTCAACAGCCGGAGTTCGCAGCTCAGGGCCGCCTGGACGCGATCGCGGATCTCGTAATCGGAGCGGGCGACCTCGATCTGGTTCTGGTTGAAGATCGGGTTGAACTGCCACTGGGAATTGGCGGTGGAGCTGTTCAACGACTGCGCCTCCGTGGCGTGCGTGTGGGTGTAGGCCAGCGCGTAGGCCCAGCCTTTGGCCATCTCGCGTGCGAGCGAGAGCGAGACGGCCTGCGAGCCGCCAGCGTGGATGTCGCGCGTCCGGATGACGTTTGCGAATCCGGCGATCCGCGGGGCGGCGGTGGCGGACCCGGCGAAAAGTTGTCGGCCGTCGATCGCAGTGGAGGTCGGCCGCAGGTTCATGTTGTCCACGAACAACGCCGAGAGTTGGCGGGTATCGATGTACTCGATCGAGGCGACGGCGCCCAGGAAGGGAATCTTGCGATCGATCGCGAGATTGCTGCGCTGGATAGTCGGCAGCTTCATGCCGGGCCTGATGAGGTTGACCGCGGAAGCCGTGCCGGTCGTGTCGGTGGTCCCGACCGGGTTTTCCGGATCGAAGCGATACTGCGGGTCGGGATCGGGGTAGGTGCCGCCGAGGTACTGGGTCAGAGAGGGGACGGTCGAGGACGCGCCCACGGGGAGCGGCGTCGTCTTGACGATGTTGAACCGGCCGACGCCGGTGTTTCCGTACGAATTCGAGATCCACACCCAAGGATTGCGGCCGAGGAAAACGCCCGAGCCGCCGCGGATCTGGGTGTCGCGTTTGGAGTCGAAGGCGTAGTTGAAGCTCAGCCGGGGGGCGGGGATCGTGGTGCCGTCGATCGTGCCGGAATTCGTGATGCCGAACGCGGTCTTGAAACGTGTGTTCTCCGTGGGCGCGATGGGGCTGCCGAGATGGTCCACCCGGATTCCGGCTGTCACCATGAACCGGGAGGTCGGTTCCCACTTCATCTGGCCGAAAAAGCCCGTTTGCTCGTACTTGCTGATGTCGGCGACGGGCAAGCCGGACTGCACGAGCGTGCGGAGGAAAGCGAACGGCTTGTCCGCCTCGAAGTCGGCCAGGTTCTGATAATCGAACACGCCGTACGAGCCCTGTCGGAAGAGGTTGGAGTAGTCGCTGGTTTCGTGGTCCGCACCGAGGCTGAAGGTGAGTTGTTTCCAGGTGTAGTCGGCGGATCCGCCGAAGGTCTCGGTCTTGATGTGGAGCGCGTTGCCTTGGCTGCTGATTTCAGTGCCGAAGCGGAATCCGTTACCGTCGGTGACGGTTGCCGAGCCGGTGCGGCCCGGGACGTTGAAGATGCGGACCTCCGGAAACCGTATCGGAACGCCGCGCACCGAATCCTGCTTCGTGTTCGAGTAGCTCAGCTGGGTCGAGAGGGCCGAGGTCCAGTTGTTGAACAGCTGCGCGGCCCACACGTGTTCCTTGACCTCCGCCGTGAAGAAATTCGAGGACAGCGCCGTGACCGTGTTGGGAAACGAC
This sequence comes from Opitutaceae bacterium, assembly GCA_035298965.1. Lineage (GTDB taxonomy): Bacteria > Verrucomicrobiota > Verrucomicrobiia > Opitutales > Opitutaceae > CAJCBL01. Next base: position 57,219 of record DATGXO010000139.1, read on the forward strand.
GTCGGCTGCCCGGGGATGGTGGCGGGCTGGCTGAGGCTGCCGGAGTTCACGCTGCCGGTCTCGGGCTGCGTGCCAATCGTGTCACTGTAACGCACCGACAGGCGATGGCCCGCGGCGATGTTCCAATCGAGCTTCGCCAGCCGCTTGGTGTCCGCGAGGCGGGCGGTCTTGCTCCCGCCAAACGTGCCGATCTCGGGCGCGTCGGGCAGAGTCGCCACCTTGGCTTTCACGGCATCGATGAAGGCCTGGTCGGGAGTGAAGTTCGGAATGACCGGCGCAGTGTCGCGAGTGAAGCGCTCGTAGTTGAGGAAGAAAAAGAGGCGGTCGCGGATGATCGGGCCCCCCAACGTCGCGCCGTAGGTGCGCTCTTCCAGCGGCGAGCGCTTGCCTCGGTTCGTGCCGACGAGGTCCTTCCCCTGCCAGTCCTCGTCCGTGTAGATGTTGTAGACGCTGCCGTGGAATTCGTTGGTGCCGCTCTTGCTCACCACGTTCATCGCCAGTCCGGTGAAGCCGGTCTGGCGGACGTCGTAGGGGGCGAGCGAGATGCTCACCTGTTCGATGGCCTCAAGCGAGAATGGGTTCTGCAGCGAGAACAAGCCGGTGAGGGAGCCGAACGACGCGTTCACTTTCGCGCCATCGAGCAGGATGGTGTTGTACCGGCTGTTCGTGCCGAGGGCCGTCGCTTGGGCCCCCGCGCGCAGGTTGACGAAGGGGTTGGTCTTCATCAGGTCCGCGAAGGATCGGCTCACGGTCGGCTGGGCGTTCAGGCGACGATTGCTGAGAGCGGTGCCGGCCCCCGTCGCGTTCGCGTCGAGGTCGCTGCGCGAACCGGTCGTGACCAGTTCCTCGAGAACGACTACCTCCGACTTTGCCTCGAGGCGCACATCGATGTCTCCACCCAGAGACGTTTCAACTCCGGTGAGCGGCACGATCTCGACGCCACCAGCTACGGCGGAGACCCGGTATGGTCCGCCGACCGGCATACCGCGAAACGCGAAACGGCCATCCGGTCCGGTGGTGGCGGTGAACGTCGTGTTGGTGGGGGTATGCACGGCGGTCACGGAGGCGCCTACGACGGGATGTCCTTGGGGGTCCGCCACCGCTCCCGTCATTCCGGCGGAGACCATTTGTGCGTGAACCGAAGAGGTCGCCAACCCGAGGGCGATTGCGAAGGCGACCGGAAGATACGGGATAGAGTTCTTGGCCATGGTGGGGTGTTGGGCTCCAGAATTTCATCGGCTCAAAGGCCTCTCAACCGAAGTGCGTATCCTACGCGATCCGCACGAAGTTTCCGTAACGAAAATGAGGGACCACGGAAAAATTCTCCAGGATTCTGGTCACGAAATAGTTCTCATGCGGATCTCGCCCGGTATCCGCCCCGGCCCGCGGCAGGCACGCCCTGCGACGGCGCTCGACCGGCCGACCGGTAGATGAAAGCTCAGTGGCCGGCGGTGAGGCGATCGCGGGCGGTGCGGATCTCTTCGGCGAGAAACGGGAGAAGTCGGTCGGCCGTCTCCCAGTCGGCGGCGCCGGCGGCCTCCTCGAGCAGACCGAGCTGTTCGGCGATGTCGTTCTCGCCGGCGAGGAGGAGCAGTGAACGGAGCGCGTGCGCCGCGCGGCCGGACCGGGGATCGCGGAGGCGGGTCTGCCCGTCGGTCTGTTGCCAGCCGGCGGCGATGTCGGCCGAGAGCTTTTCGAGCGTGGGCGCGAGTTCGCCGAGCAGGGCGAGGGCCGGCAGGGGCGCGGCCGGGCGACTGACCTCGGCGGCGGGGCGCGGTTGCGGACCGGTGTCGAGGTTGCGGATGAGCTGCTCGAGTTTCTCGCGTGTGATCGGTTTGGTGACGAAGCCCGCCATGCCGGCGGCGCGGGCGGCGGCGAGTTTCTCGGCCGAGGAATAGGCGGTCACGGCGACGATCGGCGGGCGCGGCGGAGCGAGCACTGCGACGAGTTGGCGGCAAAGTTCGTCGCCGTCGATATCGGGCAGTTTCCAGTCGGTGAGGATGAGGTCGTAGGCTTGGCGGCGGGCGAGTTGGAGCGCGGAGGCGCCGTCAACGGCCCAGTCGATCTCGTAGCCGAGCGCGCGGAGGGCGTGGCCGAGCGCGAGGCGGTTGTAGTCCTCGTCCTCGATCGCGAGCGCGCGGGAGACGACCGCCGATGCCGCATCGCGGGTGACCGGACGGCGCGTCGCGGGGAGCACGAGTTCGAGAGCGAACTCGGTCGTGCCGCCCGCGCTGGCGGCGGTCATGCGGCCGCCCATGCGCTCGGCGAGGCGGCGACAGACCGCGAGTCCGAGGCCGAAGCCGGGGGTATTGTCGGTGCCGGATCCGCGGCGGAACGACTCGAAGAGCCGCGGCAGTTCGTCGGGCGGGATTGTGGGGCCTGTGTTACGGACTGAGATACGCAGGCGGAACCTCGCCTCGGGCTCCGGCGCGAGGACGAGTTCGATGCCGGCTTCGCGCGGGCGGCCGTATTTGAGGGCGTTGGAAACGAGATTGCAGACGATCTGCCGGATCTTGCCCGCGTCGCCCTCGAGCCATTGGGGCGATTCCGGGAGCTGCAGCGTGCAGCACTCGAGCGCGGGGTCCATGACGCGCGTTGCTTCCTCGACGAGCGCGCGGATCTCGAACGGCGCGGGCGTGAGCGTGACTTCGCCGCGGTCGATGCGGGAGAAGTCGAGCACGTCGTCGAGCATGGAGCGGAGTTGCTCGGCGCAGCCGGAGAGGACGCGCACGAAGTTCTTCTCGCGCGGGCCGACGGGTGAATCCTGCAGGATGGCGCAGATACCGACGACGCCGTTGAGCGGATTGCGGATCTCGTGGCTGACGCTGGCGAGAAACTCCTCCTTGGCGGCGTTGGCCTTGCGGAGTTGCACGGTGCGTTGTTCGACGGCGGCCTCGAGCGCGCGTTTCTGGCGAAGGAGGTGGCGGAGCCGCCAGCGCGCGAGGCCCCAGCCGAGACCGGCGAGGGCGAGCACTTCGAGCGAAATCGACCAGGTGCGCAGCCACCACGGGTAGGGGCGGACCACGACGAGGTCGCGCTCGGCAAGCAGGCCATTGCGCTCGGCCTGGAGGCGGAGGGCATTGGTGCCCCAGCCGACCGGAAACGTCGCGGGTACGCCGGGGGTGAGCGAGATCCAGTTGTCGGCGGAAGTGCGCAGGCGGTAGTTGGTCGGCGTGGTGGGTGGCGTCTCCCACGTGCCGGCGGCCAGTGAGGCGCGGTCGAGCGCTTCGCGTGGCAACTCGAGGCGGGCCATGGATGAACCGTCCGCCCAGGTCCAAGTGGGAGCGGGGGTGGCGGCGGGGCGGAGCGGCATCCGGACCTCGATCACGCCGCGGCGACCGGCGACGTAGAGGCGATCGCCGCTGACGGCCAGCGCCTCGGCACCGATCTCGGCCAGGCCGGGGATCTCCAGCGGCACCCAACGTTGCTGGTCGAGCCGACCGATCACCGGCGGGCCATCGGGGCGGGTGGCGAGCACGGCGAGTTTCCCCGTTTCGCGGGAGCCGTCGGGGCGGAGGAGGTCGACGAGCGCGGCGTCGCGCGGATTGCCGCGGGGGACATGGGCGAGCAGGCCTTCGCGGGCGGAGTGGACGTCGCCATCCCAGAAGAGCAGCAGCACGCGACCGGACGCGATCTCGCGAACCTTGGCGCGGCCGGTACCGAGGTTGCCCGCGGGGCGGCCGTCGGTGGTGAAGACTTGGACACCGTCTGCATGCGTGCCGAGGTAGAAGCCGTTTTCGTCGGCGCCGAGGGAGGTCGCGCCGCTGTTGAGCACCTGCTCTGTCGAGGCCGCGGTGGCGCGGGCGAAGAGCACGCGATTGCCGAACGCGACGGCGGCGGTGTCGCCCTGGACTTCGAGGCCGTTGACGTAGCGGGTCGGCAGTGGGAACTCCTTGTCGCGGAAGTGGAGCGCGCGATCGGCGGCGCGTGCACCGTCGATCTCCGGCCAGAGGAGCTCGGGCGAGCCCGGAGCCAGTTCACCGAGATCGAGGATACCGCGGAGGGTGACGAGACGTGCTCCGTCGCGCTCGGCTCGGAGGAAGAGGATCTCGCTGTTGTCGAAACGCGCTACGCGGACGTGGTTCGGGTCGGCGATGCTGAACGCGCCTTCGGAGGTACCGGCCAGGAAGTGCGGGCCGTCGCGCCCGAACGCGTAACAGGCGCCCGGGGCGGACCAGGTCCAGTCCGGCGCGTCCGCTCCCTCGCGGAAGGCGAGCAGCCCGCGCCAGTAGGTGGCGAAGAGCAACCACGGGCGGGTGTTGGCGGCGCCGATCAGACCGGCTTCGTCGAGCAGTGTCGCCGAAGCGGCGGGCGGAAGAAGCGGTTTCTCGCCCGACGACGGCAGCAGGCCGTCGCGGGTGAGCCACAGGCCGTCGAACT
>DATGXO010000140.1:0-11075 GCA_035298965.1 Opitutaceae bacterium
GTGGTGATGCCCGTGCGCCAGTTGTGGACACGGAACAGCGACTCCGGCACCCCGGGGAACATCTCGTGGATCTGCTCGGACGTCATCGGCGAATGCGTGCCGAGCGCCGGGAGGATGTCGGTGAGCTGCGCGCCGTAGTAGTCGAAGGCGTAGCGGGTGAGCTCGCCGGCGCGGGAGTGGAAGCGCGTAAAGTCGGGCGGAATGGCGAGCACGCGCTTCTTGGCGCCTAGCTTGGCGAGCGCCTCATGGAGCCCGGCGCGAAGATCGGCCGGCGTGAAGACGGTGGAGACGGAACCGCGGGCGTAGAGGAGCATGGGACGGGGGAAAGATTGCGGAATGCGGATTTCGGATTGCGGAACGGGCGGAGAACGAAGGCAGGCGTCGGATGACGGAGGGCGGACGACAGAAGGGAACGAAGAGAACGAAGGGCCCAAGCCCGAGCCGCGGAGAAGTTATGTGGAAAACAGGAAAGGGGGAACGGAGGGTCCGAAACTATTCTGCACTGAGCTCAATTTCCGAAGTTCGCAGATATAGGTCCCCTTGCCCCGAGCATAGCTCGACTGTGTAGCGTGGCTCCGGCATGGACTCCACAAGCGACACAATCCAGCCGAGCTGACCCTTGCGCTCTCCTTCCTTGATCAGAACGTGATCGTTGTAGGCGAAGAGCAGTCGAGCCGTTCGCTTACCTTCGTAGAAGGCATCAGCGTCTTCCGGTAAAACTGGCTCGAATTTAGGATTCATCAGATGCTCCGGTACGGCAGAAGCGTCGAAGGAGCCGAAGCAGGCAGCGAGGTCCGGGGTTGTTCTCCGAATCCTCGCTACCCGCTACTCGCTCCTCGCTACTACCTCTGAATCCGCGCCGACCCGCCCTTGGCGAAGGCTTTCACCTGCTCAACGGTCGCCATGGTGGTGTCGCCGGGGAAGGTCGTGAGCAGCGCGCCGTGGGCCCAGCCGAGGTTGACGGCTTCCTGCTCGGAGGCGCCGCTGAGCAGGCCGTAGATGAAGCCGGCCGCGTAGCCGTCGCCGCCACCCACGCGGTCGATAACGTCGAGCTCGCACATCGGCGACTGGAAGGTCTTGCCGTTGATCCAGGCGACGGCGCCCCAGGTGTGGCGGTTGGTGGAATGCACTTCGCGCAACGTGGTCGCGACGGCCTTCACGTTGGGGAACTTCTTCACGGCCTTCTCGATCACGGCGTAGAAGGCGGAGGGATCGAGCTTCGACTTCGCCTCGACGTCCTGCCCCTCGATGCCGAGGCCCTTCTGGAGATCCTCCTCGTTGCCGACGAGCACGTCGACGTGCTGCACGATGCGGCCGAGCACATCGAGCGCCTTGGACTGGCCGCCCCAGATATCCCAGAGCTTCTGGCGGTAGTTGAGGTCGAACGAGGTGACGGCGCCGGCCTTCTTCGCGGCCTGCATGGCCTCGACGATGAGCTCGCCGGTGGTCTCGGAGAGCGCGGCGAAGATGCCGCCGCTGTGGAACCAGCGCACGCCGGAGCCGAAGATCTGCGCCCAGTCGAAGTCGCCCTTCTTGAGCTGGCCGGCGGCCTCGTTGGAGCGGTTGTAGAACACCACCGGGGCGCGGACGCCCTGGCCGCGGTCGGAGTACACGGTCGCCATGTTGGGGCCGCGCACGCCGTCGTGTTTGAATTTCTTGTAGAAGGGCTGGACGCCCATGGCGCGCACGCGCTCGGCGATGAGGTCGCCGATCGGGTAGTCGACCATCGCGGACGCGACGCCGGTCTTCAGGCGGAAGCAGTCGGAGAGGTTGGCCGAGACGTTGAACTCGCCGCCGCTGACGTGGATGTCGCAGTGGTTGGCCTTGCGGAAGGGGATCACGCCGGGGTCGAGGCGATGGACGAGGGCGCCGAGCGAGAGGAAATCAAGGGCGCCGTTGGCGGGGATGGTGAGACCGTTGTTCACGTGTGATTCGAGGTTTGGTTTTGCGGGAAAGGAAAGGGAACGAGGACGCGCGCGGGATCAACCGGCGCGGCGTTCACATTGGTGACATACTATGGCCGAGCAGCTCCGAGAGCTCGGCAGCGGCGGCTTGGACCTTCTCGGCCATCTCGGCGACCCGCGCCGGCGTGAAACGCACGACGGAGGCGGTGATGCCGACAGCGGCGACGACTTGCCCATCGGGGCCAAACACCGGAGCCGCCAGACAGCGCACGCCCGTGTGATACTCCTCGTTGTCGAGGCTGAAACCGCGTTCGCGGGTAAGCTCAGTTTCGCGGCGGAGTTTCGCCACGGTGGTGATCGTCTGCGGCGTGCGGGCGATCAACGACGAGGCCGGCGCAACCTCCCCGAAACGCTCGTGGTGCAGAAACGCGAGGAAGACCTTGCCTGTGGAGGAGCAGTGCAGCTCGGCGAGATAACCCGGCCGGGAGGCGGCGCGCAGCGGGTGCGGGCTGTCCTGCACGGCGACGATGAGCGAGCGGTCGTCGCAGGGGATCGCGAGGTGCGACGTCTCGGCGGTGGCGGCGGTGAGCCGCTGGAGGACGGGCAGCGCGAGTTCGCGGATCTCGGCGCCGGCCATCGCGGCGGTGCCGAGCTGGATGAGCACGGGGCCGAGCTCGTAACGGCCCTCGTTCTTGCGCGCGAGCCCCTCGAGGTGGAGCGTCGTCATGATGCGCAGCGTCGTCGTGACCGGGATGCCGAGCTCGCGTGCTAATTCGGCGGCCTTGAGACCGTCGGGGTGTTTGCCGAGGAGCTTGAGGATCCGGCAGGCGTTGCGGAGATTGGGGATAACGTAGCGCTCGTCCGGAGCGGAGGGGGACTTGCGCGGCCGGGCGCGAGTAGAAGAGGCGTTGGGCATGGGCGACGGGCGACCTTACAGGCGGAGGCCGACGGTCCGGAATGCGATTTTTGGGATTGCGGCGGAGGGTGCGATGTTCACCCTTGAAACGCAAGTTCATTAGTGAAACCGCCAACCCCTGGCGGCGTTCACCGGAAAAACGCCGGTCCCCCAAAGCCGCGCGTACCCCGACTCCGAACACAACCCAACCCCAGTCAGACCCCTACGATGAACAACCCCCGTAGATCCGGCCCGCGCACCGCACGCGCCGCCTCGACCCGCGGCGTCCGCCGCCTGTCCGCCCTCCCCTCCGTTGTCCTGATCGGCGCCCTCGCCGCCGTGGCAGCACCGAGCACGCTCAGCGCCCAGCAACCCGCCCCCGCCGCTGCCACCCAGGGCACCGGCACGGTCGCCGGCCGCGTGGCCGACGCGGGCACCGAGAAGTACCTCGAAGGCGCCGAGATCATCGTCGTCGGCACCAGCCTGAAGGCGTCCGCCAACCGCGATGGCTCGTTCTCGTTCTCCGGTGTCCCCGCCGGCGAGCAGACGCTCATCGTGAACTACCTCGGCATGGAGGAGAAGAAGGTCGCTGTCACCGTCGCCTCCGGCGAGACCGCCCGCGTCGATGTGAAGCTCAACCCCGAGGTCATCCGCCTCGAGGACTTCACCGTCACCGGCACCCGCGAGGGCATGGCGCAGGCCGTCGTCCTCCAGAAGGTCTCCGTGCAGACGAAACTCGTCGCCGCGGCCGATCAGTTCGGTCCCATCAGCGAGGGCAATGTCGGCGAGTACCTGAAATTCCTCCCTGGTGTCTCGATCGACTACAACGTGAACGACGCGCGCGGCGTCTCCCTGCGCGGCCTGTCCACGGCGTTCACGATCGTCGCGGTCGACGGCACCCCGATGGCCGGCGCCTCCTCGGTCGATCTCACGCGCCGTTTCGAATTCGAGCAGATCGCGATGAACAACGTCGAGACCACCGAACTGTTCAAGACGGTCACGCCCGACATCTCCGCCAGCGCCACCGGCGGCTTCGTGAATTTCGTCACCAAGAGCGCCTTCGACAACGACGACGTCCAACGCGTCTCCTACGACCTCTCCTTCGGCGGTCCAGGCAGCAACTACAAGTTGTTCTCCAAGACCGGCGGCGTCTGGGGCCACAAGAAGGAGACCACCGTGCGGCCGAACCTCGAGGTGAACGTCGCCCGCAAGATCACCGACAAGGTCGGCATCAACCTCAACTACCGCTACTCCGACAAGTACGACGACGCCCCCCGCACCATCGAGAACTGGACGCTCTCCGGCACCGCCGCGACGCTCACCCAGTATGATGTCGCCGACGAGCAGAAGCTCACGCACCGCGAGTCGCTCGCCGCGAAGGTCGACGTCCGCTTCACCGAGAACACGAAGATCTTCTTCGCCGGCAGCTGGAACAACTACGACCTGCTCTTCACCCAGCGCTACATCCGGTTCAGCCTCGGCACCAACCCGACGATCACCGACGGCGTCGTCACCTCCGGCACCTCCGGTACGCGCAACGTCCAGAACGCGATCCTGCAGCGCCGGAAGTACGGCGACACCTGGCACTTCAACAGCACGTTCGAGCACAAGTTCGGCGACGACTCCGTCCTGCGGATCACGCCGTACTGGTCGCTCGCCGACGGCAAATACGGCGACACCGACTTCGGCTACATCTCCGGCAACGCCACCTACACCTACTCGGCCTCCAACGCCGTGTTCAACACGGTCAAACTCGCCGGCATCTACGACCTGACCTCGGCGCCCGCCGTGTTCCTCTCCAAGGGCACGACCACCACCTCGCCCGACTTCCTCCGCGATCTCGGCAATTACAGCTACGTCAACTCCGGCACCGCGCTCCAGTCCCGCCCCTGGCGCGCCCGCGACATCAAGGACGGCATCAACGGCAACTACGTCCGCGAGCTCCTCGACGGCTCGGTCCCGGTGAAGCTCGATGTCGGCTTCGCGTACGACGACGTTTACCGCAGCATCTACAAACCGGACTTCCGCGGCTCCACCCGCGGCACGACCACCCTCACCGGTGATGCGCTCCGCGCCCTCGCCGACGGCTACTACAACGACGATGTCGCGTTCGGCTACGGCTCGCTCCAAGCGATCGATCCCTACGCGCTCTGGACCGCCAACGAAGCCCGCGGCCTCGAGTTCAACAACTTCGACCAATACCGCTTCGAGGAGAACAACGTCGCCGGCTACGCCCGCTTCGATGTCAACGCCACGCCCGACCTCCTCCTCGTCGGCGGCATCCGGTGGGAGCGCCGCAAGCTCGACGCGTTCACCAATCGCCTCTCCGGCTCCCGCGTAAACGCCGGCGAGACACACCTCAAGTACGACAACTGGTATCCGTCTATTTCGCTCAAGTACAGCCCCCGCAAGTGGCTCGTCATCCGCGGCGGCGCCTCCCGCACCGTCGGCCATCCCGACTACACCGACCTCGTGACCTCCGTGCAGCAGGAGACCGCGACCGGCGGCGACGGCTCGATCACCATGGCTGATCCCGACTTGAAGCCCTACTACGCGATGAACTTCGACCTCGGCGCCGACTACTACATCGGCAGCACCGGTGTCGTGGGCGTCTCGCTCTTCCACAAGAAGCTCGAGAACTTCATCTCCTCGCGCTCGATGACCTCCGACGAACTCACCGCCGCCGCCGCGCTCCTCGGCGTCGACCGCGCCGACTTCAACACCGGCGCGATCACGGTGAACGGCGCCTCCGCCACCTACCAGGGTTTCGAGCTCAGCTACGCGCAGAACTTCACGTTCCTGCCGAAGCCGTTCAAGGGGCTCAACATTCAGGCGAACTACTCGTACACCGACGTCAGCTCCTCCGACCCCGACACCGAGTACTCGGCCCTCCGCGCCGTCTCGCCGCAGACGTTCAACCTCATCGTCGGCTATCGGCTCGGCCGGTTCAACGCGACCGTCACCAACAACTGGGTCGACGAGGCGCTCTACGGCGGCTTCGTGAACACCTCCTACTTCAGCGGCACCGGCGACAACCGCCTCCTCCGCATGAAGGACGAGAAGTGGACCACCGATGCGAAGATCGAGTTCAGCCTGAACAAGTACCTCTCGATCTACGTCCTCGCCCGGAACATCTTCAACACCGGCCGCGACGAGTTCTTCCAGGGCTACACGAAGGAGAAGGAATCCATCCGCCTCCCGATGCGCTACGGGGAGTTCGGCGAGCCGTACTACACCTTCGGCATCCGCGGCACCTTCTGATCGCCTGCCTGTCTGCGCGGCCCGGGGCCGGATAGCCCCGGGCCGTTTTTTTCCGCTCGTTTCTCCCGCCGGTTTTCAGACGAAAGCGCGGAACGCCTCTCCCCCGGCACCGCGTTTCCTTCTGCCAATCGCCCGCTCCGTCACCTCTCTTCCATGAACATTCCCGAAAACCCACTCGCCCGGATCGCCGCCGCCCTGCCGCCCGAAGAGTTGCGCCAGCAGTTTCTCGTGACCGGCCTCTTCCAGCCCGGCGAACTCAAGCTCCGCTGGTGGGAGACCGACCGCACCATCGTCGGCGGCATCGTGCCGACTGCCGCCCCGCTCGCGCTGCCGAATCCCGCCGAGCTCCGCGCCAGCTTCTTCCTCGAGCGCCGCGAGGCCGGCGTGCTCAATCTCGGCGGCCCCGGCACCATCCGCGTCGACGGCACCGAGTACCCACTTTCCAAATGCGACGCGCTCTATCTCGGTCGCGGCGCCAAGGAGCTCGTGTTCGCCTCCGCCTCCGCCGCCGATCCCGCGCGTTTCTACCTCCTCTCCTATTCCGCGCACGCCGCGTTTCCGACCAAGCTCGTGCCCTTCGCCTCGCTCACCGGCACACGCCTCGGCTCCCGCGAAAACGCCAACGAGCGCATCATCTACAAAGCCATCCACGCCGCCGCCGTCGACACCTGCCAGGTCGTCATGGGCTTCACCCGCATGGAGCCCGGCAGCGTCTGGAACACCATGCCGCCGCACACCCACTCGCGCCGCTCCGAGGTCTATCTCTACTTCGACCTCCCGGCCGACCAGGCCGTTTTCCACTTCATGGGCCAACCGCAGGCCACGCGCCACCTCGTGATGCGCAACTTCGATGTCGTGCTCTCGCCGCCCTGGTCGATCCACTGCGGTGTCGGCACCGCCGCGTACACGTTCGTCTGGGGCATGGGCGGCGAAAACCGCGACTACGCCGACATGGACCCCGCGCCGCTCGCCAACCTACGTTGAACAAAAGACGGCCAAGGCAACGAAGAGACCAACGCTCCTCGCGACAACCGCCCGCGCCATTGCTGCAATCCCCGTTCGCGGGCCGGCCCGTCACCCCCACTTTCCACCCCGCCCGTTATCTCCCATGAGCTCCATTCTCGATTCCTTCAAACTCGACGGCAAAGTCGCCCTTGTCACCGGCGCCGCCCGCGGGCTCGGCCAAGGCATGGCCCTCGCGCTCGCCGAAGCCGGTGCCGACATCGTCGCCGTCGACATCCTCCCGGCCGACGACACCGTAAAACAAGTACAGGCCTTCGGCCGCAAAGCCGTCGCCCTCACCGGCAACCTCGGCGATCGCGCGGCGATCCCGCAGGTCGTCGCCGACGCCCGTAAACACTTCGCCTCGCTCGACGTCCTCGTGAACTGCGCCGGCATCATCCGCCGCGAGGACTTCGTGACCTTCTCCGAGAAGGACTGGGATGACGTGATGGGCATCAACATCGACGCCGTATTCTTCCTCAGCCAGGCGTTCGTCCGCGACGTCCTCGCCCGCAACGCCACCGCGAAGATCATCAACATCGCGTCGATGCTCTCCTTCCAAGGCGGCATTCGCGTGCCCTCCTACACCGCCTCCAAAAGCGCCGTGCAAGGCCTCACCCGCCTCATCGCCAACGAACTCGCCGGCAAGGGCATCAACTGCAACGCCATCGCCCCCGGCTACATGGCGACCGACAACACCGCCCCGCTCCGCGCCGACTCGAAACGCTCCTCCGCCATCCTCGAGCGCATCCCCGCCGGCCGCTGGGGCACGCCCGACGATCTCAAGGGCGCCGTCGTTTTCCTCGCCTCCTCCGCCTCCGATTACGTCAACGGCTACACCCTCGCCGTCGACGGCGGCTGGCTCGCCCGCTGACGTCTCTGTACCTCCGGATGGTGGGGCGGGCTTTACGCCCGCCATCCGGGACCTAAGTGGCGGACGTGAAGTCCGCCCCACCCGAACAAACCGCCCCGAATCTAGTCCGTTTCTCCGCCTCTCGCCCTGTGGCGCTGCTCGCGAGAGCAGCGATCTGAAAAATCTCCGCCTTCCGCCATGTCTCTCCTCCGCCTGATTCCCCTTCTCGCGGCCGCCCTGCTCGCCCCCCTCTCCTCCGCCGCCGAGCAACTCCTCATCACCGCCAGCCACTCGCTCGAGATCGCCCGCCCCGCCGAGACGATTGTCGTGCCGTGGAGCGAAGTCGCCGCGGCCCTGCCCGGCGCGCTCCTCCAGAAACTCGTCGTGAAGGACGCCACCGGCCGCGCGCTCGCCTACCAGGTGACGAACGTCGCACCGCTCGCCAAGGACCCGCAGAACAAGGGCATCGCCTACGGCGAGTTGATCTTTCAATACGATTTCGCCGCCGGCGAAAAATCCGCCACCTTCACCGTCGAGAAGACCGCCGAGGTCGCGCCAGTCTTCCCGAGCAAAGCGTTCGCGCGCATCGTGCCCGAGCGGCTCGACGACTTCGCGTGGGAAAACGACAAGCTCGGCCACCGCACCTACGGCCCCGCCCTCGCCGCCCCCGCCGAGCCCGGCTCGAACAAGGAGGTGCTCGTCACCAGCGGCCTCGACCTCTGGTGCAAACGCGTGAGCTACCCCATCGTCGATCGCTGGTACAACAAGGGCCACGACCACTACCACCACGACGAGGGCGAGGGCATGGACCTGTACAACGTCGGCCCCTCGCGCGGCTGCGGCGGCACCGGCATCTGGGACGGCGCGCGCCTCCACGTGAGCGGCAACTTCAAGAGCTGGCGCGTGCTCGCCAACGGTCCCGTGCGCGCGATTTTCGAGCTCACCTACGAAACGTGGGCCGCCAACGGCGTCTTCGTCGCCGAGACCAAGCGTTTCATCGTCGATGCCGGCCACAACCTCGACCGCATCGAGAGCACGTTCACCAGCCGCACCGCCGAGTTCACCGTCGGTCTCGGGCTCAACAAAACGCCGGCCGACAAGAACCAGGACCCGCGCGTCGAGTTCGCGCAAAACGCCGCCGACAGCTCGATCACCCAGTGGGTCGTGCAGAAGTCGAACGGCGAGCTCGGCACCGCCGTGATCCTGCCCGAGGCGTTCGCCGGTTTCGCCGAGGATGAGCGCAACCAGCTCGTGCTCGCTCAGGCCAAAGCCGGCGTGCCGCTCGTCTACTACGCTGGCGCCGGCTGGTCACGTGCCGGAGAATTCACCACGCGCCAGGCGTGGCTCGACTACGTCGCCGCCTGCGCCGCCCGCGTCCGCGCCCCGCTCAAGCTCACCACCGAGGCCCGCCAGTGATGCCCGCAACCGCCAGACTCGTCGCCGCCCTCGGCATTGGCCTCGCATTCCTGCTCCCCGCCGCGCGCGCCGACGAGACACCGTTCCGCATCGTCGGCCCCGCCGCCGGCGCCGACTGCCGCACGGTGCAGGAGGCGATCGACGCCGTGCCCGCCCACAACGCCGCGCCGAAACTCATCCTGCTCCAGCCGGGCGCATACTTCGGCCACACCGTGCTCGACAAGCCGTTCGTCACGTTGCGCGGCGCCGGCCCCGATTCGCTTCTCACCTACAACCTCGGCCAGGCCATCCCCGGCGCCGACGGCCAGGAGATCACCTGGCGCGGCGCCTCCGCACTCCTGCTCACACCCGCCGCGCACGATGCGGTCATCGAGAACCTCACGCTCGAAAACACGTTCGGCAAAGGCATGCAGGCGCAGGCCTGCTCGGTGGAGGCGGACCGTATCGTCTTCCGCCGCTGCCGCATTCTCGGTTGGCAGGACACGCTCCGCCTCGAAACCGGCCGCCAGCTTTTCGAGCAGTGCTATATCTCCGGACACGTCGACTTCATCTACGGCGGCGCGACGGCGTTCTTCGACCGCTGCGAAATCCACTGCCGCGACCAGGGCTACATCACCGCGCCCGCCACACCCGCCGGCCAGATCGGCCTCGTCTTCACCGATTGCCGCGTGACGTTTCCCTGGGGCAACCCCGCCACCTATCTCGGCCGCCCGTGGAAGGAATCCTCGCAAGCTGTTTTCATTCGCTGCGAACTCGGCGCCGGCGTGAAGCCCGAGGGATGGAAGCAATGGCGCGTCGAACCGCCGCTCATCCGTTTCGCCGAATACCAGAGCCGCGGCCCCGGCGCCGAGAAACCCGCGCGCGTCACCTGGGCCACGTTTTCCGCCGAGCCGGCACCCGCGGAGTTCGCGCGCGCTGCCGTCCTCGGCGATTGGAACCCCGCCCCATCCGTCGAGTCCGCCCCATCCCAGCCATGATCCGCCCGCATCGTCTCCTTTCCCTCGCCGCGTTCGCGCTCCTCGCCACCGCATCGCCGGCCGCCGAACCCGTCGAGCAATTCGCCGGCGCCACGCCCGTCGAGTGGTCCACACGGCTCGCCCAATCCGAACTCGCCCGCCAAAACGGCGCGCTCGAGTCCGGCGCCGCGCCCAAGTCCCGCTGGGACTACACCGCCGGCCTCTTCGCCTTCTCGCTCCAGCATCTGGCCGCGCACACCGGCGACACCGCGTTGCGCGACGCCGGCGACCGGATCGTGACAAGCTACATCGGCCCCGACGGCGCGATCGCGACATACCGGTTCGACGACTTCAACATCGACATGGTCACGCCGGGCCGCGCGCTCCTCGGCGTGTACGAACGTCAGCCCGAGCCGCGTTATCGCACGGCGCTCGCCACGCTCCGCGCCCAACTCGCCAAACAGCCGCGCACGAGCGAAGGCGGTTTCTGGCACAAGCTGCGTTACCCCCACCAAATGTGGCTCGACGGCCTCTACATGGGATCGCCGTTCCTCGCCGCGTACGGAAAGGCGTTCGCCGAACCCGCCACCTTCGACGATGTCGCCAACCAGATTCTGCTCGTGGACAAACACCTCCACGACGCGAGGACCGGTCTCTATTACCACGCGTGGGACGAGGCGCGGAAACAGGACTGGGCCGACAAATCGACCGGCCTCTCCCCAAATTTCTGGGGACGCTCCATCGGCTGGTACGCGATGGCGATCGTCGACGCGCTCGACACCCTCCCG
>DATGXO010000141.1:0-3038 GCA_035298965.1 Opitutaceae bacterium
CGCCGCCGTTCGTGCCCTTTTCCCGCCGCTCGCGCCGCGAAACACCCGCCAATTACCCCTCCCGTGCGACGGGCCGGCCCGCCGCTAGACCGGGGGCATGCAACTGACCGCCTGCTCACTCCGCCTCCCGCTCCGCCCCACGCTTGCCACGACCGCGCTGCTCGCCGCCGCCCTGTTCGCCACCGGCTGTGGCAAACCCGCCGCCGCCCTCGCCGACGCCCCGCGCACGGTCCTCGTGCAACACGCGGTCGCGGCCTCCGCGTCCTCCGCCGCCGAAGCGTGGAACGGCAGTGTGCGCTCGCCCGATCGCGCCACGCTGGCCTTCGCGGTCGGCGGCCGGCTCACCAAAACCCTCGTCGAGATCGGCGACCGCGTCGAAGCCGGTTCGGTGCTCGCGGAGCTCGATCCGGAGCCGTTCGCGCTCGAGCTCGCGCAAGCCGAGGCGCAGGCGCTCGCCGCCAGCCCAGCGTTTGAGGAGGCCACGCGCCGCCTCCAAGCCGAGGAACAATTGCGCGCCAGCGGCGCCACCAGCCGCGCCGACTTCGATGCCGCCGCCTCCGCGTTCGCCGCCGCGCGCAGCCATAAACAGGCCGCCGAGGCCGCCCTCGGTCTCGCCCGTCGCCAACAACGCGAGTCGCGTCTGCTCGCCCCGTGCGCCGGCCGGATCGCCCAGCGCCTCCTTCCCAATGCCACCGTGCTCGCCGCCGGCACGCCCGTGCTCGAGTTCGATTCCGAGGGGCCCGCGGAGGTCGTGCTCTCGCTGCCGGCCGGCCGCGTCGGCTCGCTCGTCGTGGGACAACGGGTTCACGTTTCGACCCGCCTCGGGACCGCGGAACCGTTGCACCTTGAAGGCCGCATCGCCCATGTCGGCCAACGCAGCCTTGGCGGCGGCGTGCACGAGGTGCTCGTGCGCCTGCCGGCGGACGCCGCGGTGTTCCCCGGCGAGGCCGCCGTCGTCGAACTCGTCGCCACCACGGAGACTGCCGGCGTGACGCTTCCGCTCACCGCGATCCAGCCCGCCGCGAATCCGGGTTCCGGGCACGTTTTCGTTCTCGATTCGGTATCCCAGCGCCTCGCGCGGCGTGCCGTGCAGTACCGCTCGCCGCATGGCGCCGATGTCCTCGTGACCGACGGCGTGCACCCCGGCGAACTCGTCGCCGTCGCCGGCCTGCCCTTCCTCCGCGACGGCGAATCCGCCCGCGCCCAGCTCCGCGAGTAACCGCCCCCGTCGCCGTCCCGCCAACCGCCGCCATCGCCACGCCATGAATCTCGCCAAGTTCGCCCTCGCCCGCTCGCGGATCACGTTCTTCGCCGCGATCGCCATCCTCTTCGCTGGCGCCGCCGCGTACCTGGATTTTCCCGCGCAGGAAGAGCCGACGTTGCCCGTGCGCGCCGCCGCCGTCGCCGCGTATTTCCCGGGCCTGCCGACGCGCCAGATGGAGCAGCTCGTTGCCCGCCCCATCGAGGACCGCATCCGCTCGATGCCCGAGCTCAAGCACCTCTCGACGCGCGTGCGCACCGGCCAGGTTCTCATGACGGTCGAGATCGACGACCGCTTCACCGACCTCCCGCCGATCTGGCAACGGCTGCGCGCGCGCATGAACGATGTCGCGCCCACGCTGCCGACCGGCACGTACGGCCCGTTCGTGGACGATGAATACGGCCGCGTCGCCGTCGCATCGCTCGCCGTGACCGGCGCCGACCTCACCCCGGCCGAGCTTCGCCGCGAAGCGCGCCGGCTCCGGGACGGCCTTTTCCAATTGGCGGGCGTGGAGAGCGTCAACTTCCACGGCCTGCCCGAGGAGGCGATCTACCTCGAGATGCGCGGCAACGCCCTCCAGCAAGCCGGCCTCACGCTCCAGAGCGTCGCCGCCGACCTCCAGCGCCAGAACATCGTGCTCGCCGGCGGCGAGGTCCGCCTCGGCGTGCTCGCGGCCTCCGTCACACCGACGGGCGATCTCCGCAGCGTCGACGAACTGCGCCGCCTGCCGATCTCGCTGCCCGCCGGCGGCTCCGTGCCGCTGGGCGAACTCGTCGAGGTCCGCCGCTCGCTCGTCGACCCGCCGAACAGCGTCGTGCTCCACAACGGCGAGCGCGCCGTCGTGCTGGCGATTTCGATGCGCGAGGGGATCAACGTCATCTCCTTCGGCCGCGCGCTGCGCACGCATACCGAGCGGCTCGTGGAGGCGTTGCCCGCCGGGGCGCACGCCGAGTTCGTCACGTTCCAGGGCGATGTCGTCGACCACGACATCGCGAAGACGAAGCGCACGTTCTACGAGACGCTCGTGATCGTGATGATCGTCGTCGTCGGCTTCATCGGCTGGCGCGCCGGCTGGATCGTCGGCACCACCGTGCCGCTCACGCTGCTCGCGTCGCTGTTGGTGATGAAGTTTTTCGGCATCACGCTCAACAACGTCACCCTCGCCGCGCTCATCATCTCGCTGGGCCTGCTCGTCGACAACGGCATCGTCATCGCCGAGGACATCCTGCGCCGTCTCGCCGCCGGCGAGGAGCGCGCGAGCGCCTGCACCAGCGCCGGTCGCTCGCTCGCCGTGCCGCTGCTCACCGCTACGCTCGCATGCGTCGCGGCGTTCCTGCCGCTCATGCTCATGAAGAGCGCCGTCGGCGAGTACACGCGCAACCTCTCCTGGGTCATCACCATCGCGCTGCTCGCCTCGTGGGTGCTCTCGCTGCTGATCGTGCCGCTGCTCTCGTACCACTTCGCCAAAGTGCCCGCCGGCCACGCCGCCGCCGAGAGCGACGCCGCCTACGCCACGCCGTTCTACCGCAAGATCCGCCGCCTCATCGAGAGGGTGCAGTCCCATCGCGCCGTTTACGTCGCCGCCATGCTCGTGCTGCTCGCGCTCGCCGGTGTCGCCGCGCTTCGGGTACCCGCGGCGTTTCTCGCCGAGTCGAACCGCCGCCAGCTCCGCCTGTTCTGGGAACTCCCGAGCGGCACCAGCTCGGCCGTCACCGCCGTCCAGGCGCGCGAACTATCCGCCTACCTCCGGCAGAACCGCGAGCGTTGGCACCTTACC
>DATGXO010000142.1:0-23656 GCA_035298965.1 Opitutaceae bacterium
GCGGGGTCGATCTCGAGATCGACCGGGCCCGTGGTCGGCGCGGAGCGCAGTAGCTTCGCAGCATCGGCGAACGCCTTCGCCTCTGTGGTGACGGTCAGTTTGGCCGATGGCTGGCTGGCCGCGTGCGCCAGACCGAAGCTGGCGAGTGACGCACAGAGAAGCGCGGAGAGGTACCTGAGGTGTCTTTTCATGGGTGGGCTGGAACTGCAGAGTCGCCGGCGCCAAGTGGTTCAACGGCGCCGCCAAAAAGCGCTCCATCGAAAACGTCCTGCGCGACACCTGCGCAACACCTTTCCGCCCCGACGGCCACCTGCGCCGGGACGGGGCGATGCGCCCGTGGGCTGTTTTCACTCGGGAGCGCGCTCGTCCGAGAAAACGTTGTAGAACATTTTCGCTACACGCTCGCGACCCCGCCCGGAGACCGCGCCCGAACGGTCCTTCGCCCGGTGCTCCAGTCACTTCGCGTGATCCGATAGCGCCGCGGATGCCGTCACACGCCAATCCGCGCAGCCGGCCGGCACGCGAACGACGATCGAGGCGATACCCGCTTCGGCGCTCACGACGGTAGGGCCCACGACTTCGGCGCCGCCCGCGGCTACGAACGTCACTTCATCCTCGGCGCAGACGCACAACGTCCCCTCCGCGTCGATGATCGACGCATGCACCACCACAACGTCGCTCTCGCCAGCGGCCGGCGGCACATCGAGCGAGTCGACCGCCACCTCCAAGCGCGCCGGCATGCCGGGTGTGCGCACCGTGTGCTGCGCCATCGGCCGCGCGCCGACGAAACCGACCGCGACGAGTTCACCCGGTTCGAACCGCGGCAGGTCAAAGACGAATGGCGGATGCGGCAGATGCTGCGTTTGCCACGTGCGATCCGGCTTTTTTCGGCCGAGCGGGCGCCCGTTGAGCGAAAGCTCCAGCTCCTCGCAGTTGCTGAAAACGAGCACCCGCAACGCGGAAGCCGGCGTCCAGTGCGACGCGATGAACACCGTCGGCCCGCCCGTCCAGCCGGCGCCGCCCTCGGTCACGTCGCGCTGGCTGCGGTAGAAATGGTACGAGAATTTCGGCAGGCGGAAGATGTCCATCACACCGCACGCCGCGCGCTGCGGATGGTAGCCGCGCGCGTAGTCGAACACTGTCCATTGCCCATCGAGCACCGCCGGCGAGGCGAGCGTGTCATCGAGCGCGAGTATATGGTTCTGCGCCTGCTGCTGGAGCGCGCGCTCGCCCTCCCCGCGCAGGTGCCGGCTGTTGGCCCACCCCGCGAGCACGCCGGCGCCAGTGGTCTGATCGAAGCCTTCGGTCGCCGCGTAGAACTCCCAGTCGCCGTACTCCGCGATCACGAGCGCCTTGTCGCCATTCCTCCAACTATGGATCTGCCCGTGTTGGCGGGAGTGGATGAACACATCGAAGCAATCGATCCAGCCGCAGGTGAACATCTGGTCGCCGGGATACTCCTCGTGGCCGGCGGCGTGGAGCCGCTCCATCAGCGACGCGGGCATCTGCGTCTCGTTGAGCGAGAGTTCCCAGAGCACGACGCAGGCGTGGTTGCGATCGCGCCGCACGAGCTGCCGGGCGTTCTCCACGCAGGCAGCCTGAAACTTTTCCCCGCCGCAGAACTGCCAGCCGGGAATCGCGTTCATCACCACAAGGCCGAGCTCGTCGCAGGCGTCCAAGAAGTCCGGCGACTGCGGATAATGCGAGAGGCGCACATAGTCGAAGCCCGCCTCCTTGATCCGGCGCGCGTCGCGATACTGCGCCATCCGCGGCGCCGCGTAGCCCACGCGGGGGAACTCCTGATGCCGATTGGTGCCGCGCAGGCGCAGCCGCTCGCCGTTGACGGTGAAGCCGCCCGTGCGGCTGAAGCCGATGCGGCGCACGCCGTACCGCAGCCGCCGTTCGTCGACCACACGCTCGCCGTCGAGCACCGTCACGAGCGTGTCGTGGAGATGCGGTGTCGCCGGGCTCCAGAGCGCGGGCGACGTCCACGCGAGCTCGACCTCGAGATGCGCGCTCGCGCCCGGGGCGAGCTCACAAGCTGCCGAGGTCGCGCGCGCCGCAATCTCGCCGTCGCTAACTAACGCCACTCGCACGCGGCAGCGCCGCGCCTCGGCGCCGGCGTTGCGCACATGGATCTTCGCAGCGACCACCGCGCGCTCCGGCGCCGCCTCGAGCGTGCGGAGGAACACGCCTCCGCCGCCCGCCTCGCCGGCCGAGATCGCCTCGGTGATGTGCAACGCGGGCAAGGTCCGCAGCTCCACGCCGCGGTAGAGGCCGCCGTACCAGCAGAAATCGAGTTCGCCGTAGGGTTTTCCCGGTGGCACGTCGTCGTTTTCGCGGTTGTCGAGCCGCAGCAGGAGCGTGCGCGCAGCGCCATCGGCGAGCGCAGCGGTGAGATCCACTTCGAACGGCAGATAGCCGCCTTCGTGGCGCGCGAGTTCGCGACCGTCGATGAAGACGGTCGCGGTGTGCATCGCCCCGCCGACGTGGAGCACGTGGCGCTCGCCCCCGTGCGATGGCGGCGTTTGCAGCGCGCGGCGGTATTCGCAGACGCCGAACCAGTGATCGCGCCCGTCGAGATCGGCGACGAACGGGTTGTGCGGCATGGCGACGGGCACCCAGTTGGTTTCGGTGGCGGCGGGTTCGCAGCGGCGAAACTCCCAGCCGCGCTCGAGCGTGGTGAAAACGGCCATGAAAGGATTCTTTCGCGAGACTCGCGGCGTCGTTTCAGGCGACGGAGTCGCGTTCGATGAGGCGCACGGGCAGCGTGACGCGGCGCGGCGAAACCGTCTCGCCGCGGGTCATCCGGTCGAGCATGTCGACCGCCTGCTCGGCCATCTCGCGCAACGGCTCCGCGACGGTCGTGAGCGGCGGAGTTTGAAGGATCGAGATGCCCTCGTTCTCGCCGCCGATCAGCGCCACCTCCTGCGGGACCTTCACGCGCATCGTGTAGGTGAGGATGTGCAGCGCCTCCATCGCCTGGAAACTCGAGCCCGGCGCGTAGATCGCGTCGGCGCCGGAGCGTACCAAGCGGGTGAGCACGGCGAGATGGGAACTCTCCGAGCCGAAGAGCGAGACGAGCCGGTCGTCGATCGGTACGCCGGCCTCCTCCATCGCCTTGCGGAAGCCGGCGAGACGTTCGGCGAACGCGCGATAGTTGCCGCCGAAGAACGCGAGGCGCTTCTTGCCGCGCGCGAGGAAATGCTTCGCCGCGAGATAGCCCGAGTTGTAGTGATCCGAGCACACGGCGTACTCGCGCGGCGTGCAGTCGAACTTGTCCATGTAGACCACCGGCATCCGCAGTTCGAGTTCGCCGAGCATCTCCTGCAACGGCCGATCGGCCGTCACGACGACCACGCCGTCGAGAAACATGCCGGGCAGCTGTTCGACGGGATTCGACGGCATGAAGACGCCGATGTTGCGCCGCGAAAACTCGAACGCCAGATGGGCCGCGAGCGTGGCCGCGTAACCTTCGACGCGGTCGGTGAAACCGGGCTCGGTGAGAATCGCCACCTGGCGAGCGCGTACGGAGACCTGCGGCTTGAGCTTGAGCTCGTTGGCGGCGCGCAGCACGCGATCGCGCGTCTCGTCCTTCACCTTGTTTCGGTTATTGAGCACGCGGCTCACCGTCCCCGGCGACACGCCGGCGAGGCGGGCGAGGTCGTAGATCGTGGCGCGTTTACGCGGCGCGACGGCGGCCGGAGTGGTTTTGCGGGAGCGGTTGGGGCTGGCGGACATGTTTGGAAGGAGAGTCAGACGCGACCGCGGCGGGCCTCAAGCGCGGCGCGGATCTCGTGCGCGCGCTGTCGGTTGAGCGGGTACACGGCGAGCAGCACGAACGCGAGCAACGCCCATGCCGCGGTCGAGACCGCCAGGATGAGGCGCAGCCGCAGGATCGTATCCGGCGTCTGCGCGCCGCCGAGAGCGGCGTCGAAGCCGGTGAGTTTGAGCGAGAGGAACGCGCCGAAGAACGCGGTGGAATAGCCGACTTTTTGGATCCACGAAAAGATCGCGCCGAACACGCCTTCGCGGCGCAGGCCGCCGCGCAGTTCGTCCTCGTCACAGATATCGGCGAGCATCGCGGGCGTAAGGATGTTGATCGCGATCCAGACCGGACCGCAGAGCAGCGGATCGATCAGGATGCGCCACGGGGTGCCCGGGGTGAACAGCAGCCATTTTCCCATCGAGCCGACGAGCACGAGCGCAAACGTGACGGCGACCGTCTGCGCCTTGCCGACACGGCGGGCGAGCCAGGCGACCGGATAGATCGAGACGATTCCCACGATCGCGTACGCGAGCGAAAGGTGGCCCTTCCAAGTCTCGCCGAGCGCCACATCGCCGTCGAAGAGGTAGTAGACGAGCAGGTAGCGATCGAGGTTGCTGGCGAACATCCCGGCCACGATCTGCAGCAACGTGAGAGCGACGAGCACGGTGAACGCCCGGCTCGAAAACGCGGCGCGAATCCCGGGCAGCAGCTTCACCGTCTCCTGCTGGCCGGTGCGGTGGAAAAATCGCTCCCGCACGAAGAGCGCCGGCAGCAGCGCGACGATGCCGAGGAAGACCGCGCCGACGATCCAGCCGAGCGTGCGCACACCCGTGATGGCCGTGGCGAACATCATCGAACTGGCGATCGGGAAGATGTAGTTGTAGCCCATTTCTCCGGCCTTGCCGAAGAAGCCGACGAACGACGAGACGGTCGTGCGCTCGTCGTAGTCCGGGGTGATCTCGTACTGCAACGCGAGGAACGGCACAGAGAAGAACGAATATCCAGTGTAGAAGATGATCTGCGTCGCCACGAGCCAGGCGGCGAGCGCCTCGGGCCCCCATCCGGTCGGAACCATCCAGATCAGGCCGAACGCAAGCGCCTGCACGATCGCGCCGATCACGACGAGGGGGCGCCGCCGGCCGAAGCGCGAGTGGAAGTTGTCGGAAAATCGCCCGACCAGCGGATCGATGAACGCATCGAGGAACCGCGGCACGGTGAGCGCCGCGGCCAGCCAGACCGGGTCCAGCTTGAGGGTCATCTGGTAGAACGGCGTCGCGAAACTCCCGATCGCCGCAAGTCCGAGAAACATCGGCAGACCGCCCGCGCCGAGGGCGAGTTTCTCGCCGAAAGGGACGCGGTCCGAGTGGATGCGCTCGGCGACGGAGGCGGTGGGGGCGGTTTCCATGGGAGGATCGGGCCGAGGTGGGCTGTGCCGCGCTCGCGGCGCGGAGGTCGCGTGCGAGCGGGGCGCAACCCGCGCTGGGCGGCACGAGCTTCCTGCGGGAGGCTCGCGCCGCTGTCAGCCGGGAATCGTCAGAAGTGGAGCGTGGCGGTGAAGTTGAAGCGCCGCGGCTCCTGCAAACCGATACGCTCGGGGATCGACGCCGAGGTGTCCCACCACGCGAGGGTGTAGACATGGTATTTCCGCGTGTTGAAAACGTTGCCCACGTTGAGCTGAAGCTCCATCCACGAGCCTTCGCCGAAGTACGCGGTTTTGAACGTGTAGCCGAGCGAGGCGTCGGCGAGGAGGACGTTCCGTCCTTCGCGCGAGTCGCCATAGTAGTAGCCGAGCACGTTGGCGCTCTGGTAACGGCCGCCACCGCCGATCGAGATATTCTTCAACAGGCCCGACATGAACGTGTACTTCGTGTAGAGGTTCGCGCCGTATTTGCGTTGGCCGCGGGCTTGCAGGCCCTCGAGTCCGGTGACGGTGCCCGCGGTCCAAGTGGACCGATCGGTGGAGCCGCCGGTGGTGTAGATTTCGCCGAGCTGCCAACCGATCTGGTTGATGATCGTGTCCCAGTCGCCGCCACCGAGGAGGAATCCGCCGCCGCCTTTCGCGAGCCAGAGGTCCGTCGCCTGGTCGGCCCAGACCTTCACATCGGACATGATGTTCTTGTAGCGGATATCGTTGATCGAGAAGTTGGCGGTGATGCGCCAGTTCGTGAGCGGGTTGGCCACGAGGGAGAACTCCCAGCCGTCGGCATCGCGGTCGGCGAGGTAGCCGTTGATCGAGTCGTCGAGCGTGTTCGCGGTCAGCTCGGCCTGGGTGATGCGGCCGGCGGCATAGAGAGCGTCGAGGATTCGGTTGTTGACCGAGACCATCCCGGCGACGTTGCCGTAGTCGGTGGTGTTGGTCTGCTCGGTGGTGTAGTAGCCGGCGGTGGCGTAGAGCTTGCCGCCAAAGAGATCGATCTTGAGACCGGCGTCGGTGCCCTGCCCTTCCGTCATCGGCGCGATGTAGGTGTCGACAAGATGGATATTGAAGTTCGGCAACTGGCGGTTGTTCGAGTGGTTCCCGTAGAGCGAGAACATGTCGGTGAGGTGGTAGACGGCGCCGAGCGTGAACGTCCGCGGGTTGAAGGATTTCGAGAGGCGGTTCGTCGGATCGAGTTCGTAGCTGTAGCGGTTCGCGGCCGCGTCGGGCTCGAGCACGGGCGTCCACGTGTGCTTCAGGCTATCCACGCGAGCACCGAGCGTGGTGACGAGGCGCTTGCTGAAGAACTCGCTTTGCAGCGCGAGCATGCCGGTGTGCTGCTTGTCGGTGAAGTCGGTCATGTCCTGCGTCGGCGCCCAGCCGCTGCCGGCGACTTCGTTTTTCCACGAGGAAACGTGGATGCTCGAGGCGTCGCCCTCGGTGATGTAGTGGCGGCGGTAGAGGCGGTTCACGTCGTCGGCGGTGAAGGAGCCGTCGGCCCGGACCAGCAGGATCTCGCACTCCTCGGTGCGGTACGAGTCGCTCTTCGAGAACTCGTACATGCCGGCGAGGCGGTGTTTGCCCCAGTCGCCGGTCTCGAAGGTGTAGGCGCCGGTGGCGCGGAGGAACGTCGCGCGGTCGCGCTGGGTGCGGCGGGTCCAGTTGTTCTCGAGATAGAGCCGACCGGCGTAGGGATTGAGGGCCCAGCCGGGGAGATAGGTGCTGGCGTCGCCCCAGAGCTCGCTGCTGTCGCCGAAGTAGGTCGTGGCGCGGCTGCCGTTGGCGTCGTAGCCTTTGAAGTTCGAATACTGGTGATTCACCGCGAACTCGTACGAGAAGCGCTCGTTGACGCGGTTCTCGTAGTTCGCGGTGAGCGCGTGGTACTTCGTGTGGCGCACGGCGTCGGGGCCGGCGGTGTTGGAGTCGCTCGGGATGAGCGCGAGGTTTTCGGCGGTCATCGCGAGGTGCGACCAGGTGGGCGCCTGCCAGTTGCTCGTCGGCGCGGAGGTGTTCGCGTTGGTGGCGAAGGGGAAACCGAGCCAGTCGCGCACCACACCGTCGTCGACGGCCACCTGGTGGCTCGGCCAGAACGAGTCGATCGGCGCGCCCCAGGAATCGGCCCATTGCGAGGTGTAGAGCGGCCGACCGGCATCGCGCCAGGCGAAGCTCTGGTCGATCATCAGCCACGGGCGGGCGACGTTGTCCGTCACCTTGCCGACCTCGACCTCCGCGCGCAGGGAGGAGTTGTCGTTGATCTTCCATTTCGCCGCGAGATCGGCGCGCCGGGCGCGGTCGAACTCGAACTGGCGCCAGGTGTGGCCGTTCTCCGCCATGGCGTTGAGACGCAGCGCGAACTTGTCGGGGATGAGAACTTGGTTCGTGTCGACCGTGCCGCGGTAGCGGTCCCAGCTGCCGATCGTCACGGAGACCTCGTTGTTCGTCTTCCCGAGCAGTGCCTGCTTGGTGGTGGTGTTGACGATGCCGCCAGCGGCGCCGAAGCCGAAAAGGATGGCGTTGGGGCCGCGCGACTGGTCGATACGGTCGACGTTGTAGAAATCGCTCGAGACGCGCCACGGGAAGTAGTTGCGTCCGTAGGTGGCATCCAAACCGCGAATTCGCAGCTGCCACTCGCTGTTGCCGACCATGGGGTTGCCGTTGAAGTTGCTGTCGGCATCGCCGTAGTCGGGCACGGCGTTGTTCTGGAAGAGGATGACGTCTTTCATGCTCGTCGCGCCGATGTCCTTGAGGAACTCGGGCGTGAGCACGGAGATCGCGGCCGCGGTGTCCTTCAGCTCAGTGTTGAGGCGGCTGCCGGCGAGGGTGTTCTGCGCGAGATAGCCGACATCGCGGGTCGCGTTCACCTCGAACGGGTTGAGGACGACGACTTGCTCGTCGGCCGCAGCGGGAGCCGCGGTTTCGGCCGGAGTGGTTTGCGCGGAGGCGAGCGTGGCCAATCCACAGGCCAGCAGCAGGCTGGAGGGCGGCGAGGCGAGGGTCTTTCGGACGGGGTTCATGTTGGTGCGGGAGGTAACTCGGGCGTTTGGGGAATGCAGGGGTGCCGGGAAAATCATGCGCTCATCGGGAGCGGGAGAGCTCGGAGGCGGCCGGCAACACGCGGCCTGAGTCTCCGAACAACGAACACGAACCGCCCACCCAGGCGCCCAGATCGCGCACCGGGACCCCCTCGGGATTCCAGTAGAAGACACCGGCGCCGAGGCCGCCGGGCGTGGCGCGCACCGCGTCGACCACGTCGCGCACGAACCGCTTCTGGCCCGCGGGTGTGAGCGGCCAAGCCAGGTGCGGGCGACTCTGCCAATGCTCGTCGTTTTTCCACGGATAGGCGGTCTCGACCACGAGAACCGGTTTGCCGAAGGTCCGCGCGAGCTCGTCGAGTGCGCGTCGCAACTGCGGCAACCCTTCGTGCCATTCGGGGTAGTAACTCACGCCGACCATATCGAAAGGCACGCGCGCGGCGGTCGCCTCGCGGCAGAACCAGAGGGCGCGCTCGAGTTGGTGTGGGCTCTCGATGTGCAGGATCGAGCGCGGGCGACCGCCGGCGGGAAACGCGGCGTCCAAACCAGCATGCGCCGCGCGCAGCAACTCGCCGAGTCGCGACCAATCGGCGGCCTCGGCGCGCGTCGCGAACTCGACCCGGCCATCAGGCCAGAGCAACCCATTCGTGATCTCGTTGCCGAGCTGCACAAAATCGGGCGCCACGCCGTCGCGCACGAAAGCTTGGAGCGTCGCGGTCGTGTAGGTTTGCACTGTCGCGACCAGTTCGAGGAACGGGAGAGCACTCCAGGCGGCCGGCTTGAACTGCTTCGCCGGGTCGGCCCAGGTGTCGGAGTAGTGGACATCGAGAAGCAGCTTCGCGCCGGTCGCTTTCACCCGTTTGGCGAGGGCGACCGTGTAGGCGAGATCGTTGGTTACGACAGCCTCACCGTTGGGCGCGACGAACAGTCGCAGGCGGAAACAGTTCACGCCGCGGTCGCGCAAGATCGCGAGCGCATCGCCGGCGCGCCGGCCCTCGCGGTAGACAGCGCCGTGTTGTTCGAGCGTCGCCAAGGACGAGACATCCGCCCCCGCCAGCCACTCGGCCGGTTCAGCGGCCCTCGCTCCCGACAGCGCAAACCCTGCACACGCCAGAGCAGATAACGCGAGACGGCGCCATGGGGCGCAAGCAGCGGACCGGCGAAGGTTTGGGGAAGCTGGCCAAGGGTGAGCCATTGAGCGGCACCATGCGCCCGGGAGCAGAACTGTCAACAGTTTCATAATGAGTAAAACTGTTTTACTCGGCTGAACGCGACCTCGCCCTCTGAAAGCTTCGAAGCCCGCAGCTCTGGCGAATCTCGAATCGCGGCACCAGGGACGAGCCGAGACGGCCCGGCCGCCGCGCGTTTCGCGCGCTTACAACCCCAGCGCGCCGCCGTGGTTTTTCAGCCAGCGTTCGGCTTCCTGCCAGCGCGGGCAGACGCCTTCGACGAGCGCCCAGAAACGTTCCGAGTGGTTCATCTCCCGCACGTGCATGAGTTCATGCAGGATGATGTAGTCGGCGGCTAAGGCCGGGGCCTGCACGAGCCGCCAGTTCAGCGAGATCATACCGGTGGAGGAGCACGAACCCCAGCGGGTGCGTTGATCGCGCACGCTCACCTCCTTCACCTCCACGCCGGTCACTGCCGCCAATTCCCAAGTACGCGGCGGAAGCTCGATGCGCGCGATCCGGCGGAAATGCGCTTCGAGGGTCGCCCGCAGGTCGCCCTCATGCCGGCTCACCCGAAAACAATCGTCGCCCAGCGAGATATGCGGTGTCGCATCGGAGGTACGCTCGATCGTCCGCCATTCGCCGCGCCAGAGGACGCTGGTGCCGATCGTCCACACCGTCGCGCTGCGAGGCAGTTGCGCCAGCCGCTGGCGCGTGCGCTCGAGCCAGTCGCGCTGCGTCTCGAGAAACTGGCGGGCCTGCCGCTCGGATCCGCGTGTCGGAATCGTGAGCACAGCCAGGCCGTCGCGCCCCACGCTCAACCGGTAGCGTTGCGCCTTCGGGCTGCGGCGCACCACGATCGCCGGCTCTCCCGGCAGGCACTCCGTCGCCGGCTGCGGAGGCGGGGCGCTTGGCGCTACGAGCAACGGCGCCGGCGCGAGCTCCGTCGCGGCAGGGGCGGACGGCTCGAAGTCGAACCATTGCTGTTCGTTCGTGGGCACGCGCCATCGTCTTGCCCGCTCGCTTCGGGAGCGAAAAGCCGAAAACAGCAGGGTCGCGCTCGCGCGTCGGGGCCCTGCGCGTCAGAGGCGTTCGAGCCGCCAATCCCAGCCGTTCTCGCCAAACTCGATCCAGGCGAAACTCGGCGGCGCGCCGCGGTTGGCGTGGGCGAGACAACCGGGGTTGAGCCAGCGCACACCAAGCGGATCCGTCTCGTCGCGGGGCACGTGCGTATGGCCGTGAAGGATCGCCGCGATGCCGGGCCCGACCTTCAACGGCGGCACGTGCACCAAGCGAAAACGCACTCCGCCGCGCTCGAGCAGCAACGCCTCCGGCCAACTGTCCACCCAGTCGCAGTTTCCTCGCACCACATGTACGGGCACCGCGAGTTTCTCCAACGGCGCCAACGTCCCCGACAGG
Organism: Opitutaceae bacterium; assembly: GCA_035298965.1. Taxonomy (GTDB): domain Bacteria; phylum Verrucomicrobiota; class Verrucomicrobiia; order Opitutales; family Opitutaceae; genus CAJCBL01. Next base: position 10,807 of record DATGXO010000142.1, read on the forward strand.
CAAACATCGCCCAAGTGCCAGATCTCCGCCGCACCGCGCAAGCGCGCCGGCAACTGCGCCGGCAGGCGGTCATGGGAGTCGGAGATGACGGCGATGCGCATGGCCAGAGAGCCCGGCAGCGTGACGCCATTTCGCGCGCGCGCAGCACTTTTCCCGGTTGCCGCTTCGCGATCCGCGCCCAGCTTCGCGCCACAGTGCGCGCGTCGACGACAGCAACCATTCTTCTCGCCTCCGGCATGGTGGGCGTGGCGGGCTGCGCGCACCGGATCAGCCCGAGTGCGACTCCTGTTGCGCCGATCACCGCCACCGACCAGCGCCTGTTCGAACACGCCGCGCGCCTGCGCCTGGTCCATATCTACATCGACGCCGATACGATGGCGCCGGTCACGTTGCCTCCAGCGGAATTCGGTCCGGCGAACACCGTCGCCGCTTCTCTCCGCGAACTGCTCCGCGAGCGCGGCTTCGATGTGCGCGCCACCGAATTGGTCCTGCCGCGCGGCGACACCGGCGTCGCTTCCGGAGCGGTGGCTCGATCGATTGCCGCCGGCGACCGGCCGCCGGAAATCTCCCGCGCCGTCACCTATCTCCACCCGAACGCACCACGTCTGGTGCTCTTCGTGCGGCTCGATGGAAACGCCTCCGCGGCAAACCTCGTCGCGCCCTCACTCGTGCTCGGTGCGTTCATCGCGGATTCGGCGGATGGCGCCATCCTCTGGTCGAATCGCGTGGCCTCGACGGAACCGGCGACCGACGCCGAACTGCGCCTGCTCGCGACGCAGTTGCTGAAAAACCTGCCCAACCTGCCGCCGGTCTGAAGCACCGCGGCCTTGGTTTCGCTCGCCCTACGCCGCCACGGCGAGCAACGGCTCCGCGACGCGCTCGGGTGCTGGTTTCGGCAACGGCAACTCCGGCATCGCGCCGTCGACCAACAGCCGCTCGTGAATCGGTCGGCCGCAGTCATCGCGCCCGACGAGCGGCAGCTTGAGCCGCTCGAAGAATCGCGCGCCGCACGGCGACCACACCACGCTTACCAGCGAAAGCGGACGCCAGCCGAGCAGCGACAACCGCTCCTGAAACGCCACCTCCTCCCGGTATAAGCGGGTCGCCACGCCGCGCCGATGCCACTCCGTCCGCACTGCCATCGAACACAGGTACAGGTGGCAAGGCTGGGGCGGGTGACCGTACGGCACTATCGCCTCGAGCGGAATCCTCCCATCGTGGGCGCGACCCGCCACGATCTCGTGGCGAAAAGCGGGCGTGACCGGCAGGAACTGATAGTACCCGGCCAGGCGTCCGTCTTTCTGGCGCGCGAGACTCAGTGACTCCGGACAACGCGCAAAACGCTCGCGCCAGTACTCGTCGTTTCCGAGATCCTGTTCCTGCGCGTCGCGGTAGAGCTCGCGATCCAGCGCCATCATTTCACGAATCAACGCCGCCTGGTCGTTCTCGTCCGAGGAGCGATGAAACTGCAGAGTGGTGCACATGGCGGGTACGAGGCTACGGGCGTGTCCAGCTCGGGCACGCCAGCCTTTTGTAGTACGGCACAACTGCCCAAATTGACGCCACTTGTGCTAAAAATTGTAATCGCTCTCCCCTCGTCCCGCCGCGACAAGCCGTGTGCGGCGGTTCTGTTCGCGCCAAGCCTCTGATGACGTGGCACTTGAAAATCCTTGATCCACGTCGCCGCAGTTGACCCGCCGACTCCGCAGCACACGATCCCGCGAAAACGCGGTCGCGCCGGCCCGCGTATCTGCGAACCCTCCCGAGCCATGTTTCCCCGTTGGTTGCGCCTCCTCGCCACGATCGTCGCGTTCTGCGCGGTGGTCGCCGCTCTCTTCGTCCTCGTTCCGCTTTTCCGCAGCCTGCCGGACCGCAGCGGTCGCATCACGATACCGCGACTCGCGGGTGCCTCCGCGCTTCAACGCGACAGCCATGGGGTGCTCCGAGTCAGCGCCACCAACCGCCGCGACGCCGCGAAACTCCTCGGCTTCGCCCACGCGCAGGATCGGTTCTTTCAGATGGACCTACTGCGCCGCTCCGCCGCCGGTGAACTCGCCGAGCTCCTCGGCCCCGCCGCGCTGCCACTCGATCGCGCTCACCGTCGTTTCCGGCTGCGCGAGGTGGCCCATGCCGCGCTCGAGAACCTGCCCGAGTCGCAGCGCGAGATCGTGGAAGATTACGCGTTGGGTGTCGGCGCCGGATTGTTCGAGCTCGAGAGCGCCCCGTTCGAGTATCTCCTCCTCCGCACCAAACCCGTCCGCTGGAAAGCGGAGGACAGTTTCCTTGTCCTCGCCTCGATGGCGTTGCTCCTGCAACACCCCGACGGCGCGCCCGAGCTCTCGCGCCAAGTCGTGCGCGATCTCTTCGATTCCGCCACCGCCGAGTTCCTGCTTTCCGCAGCCGACGACTTCGACACCGCGCTGGACGACTCGCGAGTTCCCGCGCCCGCGTTGCCCGCAGTGCCCGGCGTCACTGCCGCACAATTCTCCCCCGCGTCGCTCGACCTCGCACCAGCTCCGGAAGCAACCCCCACCGATATCGGCGCCCGCCTCTTTGCCGCATGGAGCCGCGGGTTCCGCCGTGCCGCCGACGTGCCCCCCGGCAGCAACGCCTTCGCCATCCGCGGGCTCCGCGGGCAGAATCCCGTCGCTCTCCTCGCTAACGACCTCCACCTCCCGCTCGCCGTGCCAAACATCTGGTACCGCGCCGAGATCGCGTGGCGCACGGATCCCACGCACATCCGCACGCTCGATGGCGTCACGCTCCCCGGCCTGCCGTTTCTTGTCGCCGGCACCAACAGCGGCATGGCTTGGGGTTTCACCGATGCCCGCGCCGACACGACCGATCTCGTCGTGCTCGAAACCGACTCCGCCAACCCACGCCGTTACCGCACGCCCGAGGGTTGGCGCGAGATCGAGACCGTCACCGAATCGATCGCGATCCGCGACGCCGCCCCGGAAACGTACACGTTCGACAACACCATCTGGGGCCCGGTCATCGGCACCGATCATCGCGGCCGCCGTCTCGCGCTCCGCTGGGTCATGGCCGATGCCGCCGCCTACGATTTCGAATTCGCAACGCTCGAGACGATCAACTCCGCCCGCGCCGCGCTCGCGTTCGCCAAGAAGGCCGGCATGCCGTCGCTCAACTTCCTCGCCGTCGATCGCGACGGTAACCTCGGCTGGACCGTCGCCGGTCGCCTGCCCCGCCGCGTCGGCCTCGATGGCGCGAGCCCGGTCTCGTGGGCCGATGGCACCGCTCGCTGGGACGGTTGGCTCGCGCTCGACCAGCATCCGCAGGTCTACAACCCGACCTCCGGCAAACTCTGGTCCGCCAACAACCGCATGCTCGCGCCCGAGTCGCTCACCGCGCTCGGCGACGCCCATTTCGCTCTCGGCGCCCGCGCCAGCCGGCTGCGCGAACGCCTCGTGGACCTGAAGGAGTTCTCCCCCGAAGCGCTGCTCGATATCCAGCTCGATGTCCGCGGCGTCTACCTCGAGCGCTGGCAACAACTCCTCGTCGCCGCGCTCGACCCGACCGCCGTCGCCGCTAATCCATCACGCGCAAAGCTCCGCTCGCTCGCCGAGAGCTGGGGCGGCCAAGCCGTGCCCGGGTCGGCCGGCTACCGCGTCGTGCACGATTTCCGCGCCGCCGTGCTGCGCGAGGTCGACGCCCTCGTTTTCGCCCGCTGCCGCGCCACGCTGCCGACCTTCGACGCCGGCTCGCTCCCCCTCGACCGGATCGCGTTCACCCTCGCTTCGCAACAACCCGCCGGTTGGCACCCCGAAGGCGCGGCTGGTTGGCAGAAGTTCCTCCTTGCCGCCGCCGATTCGATCACCGCCGCCGCCGGTGGCGCCGACCGCCTCGACCAATTCACTTGGGGCGAAGCCAACCGCCTCGCGATGCGCCACCCGCTCAGCGGCGCGTTCCCGTTGCTCGACCGCTTCCTCGACATGCCCGCCGACCGGCTGCCCGGCGACGCACTCACCGTGCGTACTCAAACTCCGGACTTCGGCGCGACGGTCCGCTTCGTCATCCAGCCCGGCTGGGAGGAAGGCAGTCTCCTCCACATGCCCGGCGGCCAGTGCGCCAACCCGCTCTCTCCCTACTACTCGGACGAGCACGCCGCGTGGTTGAAAGGTGCTCCCGCTCCGCTCCAGCCCGGCAAAGCCGAGGACCACATGGTGCTCGTCCCGCCGAAGGACTGAGGTTTCCCACGGGGCCGGCACGCCGCACCTTCGCGCTTCCCGCGCGTCGCCCCACACTTCTATCGTCGGGCATGCTCGCCCAACTCGCCGGCCTGCTCGGCGTGCTCACGCTCGGGCTGCTCAGTCCCGGGCCCGATTTTTTCCTCATCCTGCGCAACAGCCTGGGTCTCTCCGCCGCGCGCGGACTCGGCACCGCCGCCGGCATCGCGCTCGGGCTCGCGGTGCAGGTGCTCGCGATCTCGCTCGGCTTCGCCGCGCTCCCGCCCGCCGCCATGCGCGCGCTGCAACTCGCCGGCGCCGCCTATCTCGCGTGGCTCGGCCTCCGCGCGCTCCTCTGCCGCGCCGAACCCGCCGCGGCAGACGCGTCCCAAGCGGCGCACGTCCCGGGCGCGCACAGCGGCTTTGTCGACGGCCTCGTCTGCAATCTCACGAACCCGAAGGCGTTTCTGTTCTTCGTCGGTCTCTTCGCGCAAGTACTGCCACCGGGTACGTCGCCCGGCTGGCGGCTCGCGCTGCCGGTGCTGATCGTCGTGCACGGCGCGGTGATGTGGACTCTCGTCGTGCTCGCGCTGCGCGCACCGCCGGTTGCCACCCGACTCCGCCGCGCCCAGCACTGGCTCCCGCGCGCGTTCGGCCTCGTCCTGCTCGCCTTCGCGGTCTGGTTGGCGTGGACAACACTGGCGCGCTGAAACCGCGGACGCCGAAAGCAAAACGCCCCCAAGCGCCAGCAGTAGGGGCGGAGCTCGTCTGCGACCGCGCTGTATTCAGCGCTGTACCGCCACGATCCGCGTCAGCGCGGCCGCACACGAGGTGCGGCCCTACGACCGAGCGTCAGAACAGCGGCGGCGCCACGACTCCGGTGCGGCAGCGACCGCCGCCGCACCGAGCAAGCCGTGTCAATTTCGCTTCCCGACCGGCGCGCGGCTGGTCCACAGCCGCGCCACCGAGAACAGCGCGAGCACGCCAACGAACCACAGAGACATCGAGCCACCGCCGCCACCGGACGAGTTGCCGTTGTCGGAGGGGGGCGGGGGCGGAGGAGGCGGCGGCGTGACCGTTCCCGCCGGGATCACGAGCAACGTGATGCTCTGTGAGGGCAACGTGGTGGTGATCGAGTTGGACGTCACCGAGACATCCGTGAGACGGGTGATGCTGGTCTGCGCGGCCGAGTTGATCTGCCAGGCCTGCGCTTTGGCGCCGGCGCGGAAGTTCTGGAGGCTGAGGCTCAACGGCGTGCTGCCTTGTTGCTTGTTGATCACTATGACCGTAAGCGCGCCATCGGTGGTGCGCACCGAGGCGAAGGCCGAGAGGTTGTCGGGATTCTGCACCGTGGCCGACACGCTCGTGTCGCCGAAGGTCGAGTTGTTGCCGTCGTAGTTCCGATAGATCTGGCTCGCGAGGAAGGTCACGTTCCGAACGGAGCCGTCCTTGCCGACGCCCCAGCGCGTGGCGAGGTCGACACCCTCCCGACCGTAGATGCCGAGCACGTCGGCCTGGGTGGTGGCGCCGTTCAGGTTCTTCTCGTTGCCCCAGTTGTACTCGGTGATGCCGATTTTCAGGCCCGGGCAGTACTGGTCGACCCATGCCTTCACGGTCGGGATCCAATTGATCGTCCGCCCGCTCCGGCCCTGGACGGCGACATCGCCGAACCAGTTCGGATCCTGATAGGTGGGATCCCACAGGATGCGTGTCGCGCGGTTGCGCGCGAGTTGGGTGTTCAGGTCGTCGCCCTCGTTGGGACCGTCGCCGTAGGCGTGGAAAGTCAGATAGTCCAGGAGTTGCACGCCGGTCTGATCCTTGTGCTCTTTGACCTTCTTGAGCAGCCAAGGGTAGTAATGCATCTGTCCGTGTGTGTTGTAGTCGGAATTCGCGGCCGAGGCGCCATTGCCCATATCGGCTCCGCTCGCGTACATCGGCCACCAGCTCCACTCTTCGCCGGCGCAGATCTTCGCGGCCGGGTCCACTTGGCGAACAACGGTACCGTACGCCAGGATCTTCTCCCACATCTCGTCGTACGTGGTCGGATTCGGATGCACATCGCGATGGGTCGCCACCCAAGCCGACGGCTCGTTGTCGAGGATGTAGTATTTGATGCCGGTCGATGTCGACGACGCTCCGTATTTCGCGACCAGGTGCTGCACCCACCCCTTCTGCACCAAGGGACTGTTCGGAACGCCAGTGTCGGTCGGATCGTTGCCGGTGATATTCTTGCCGGTCGCCGAAGAGACGCCGTTGCCGGCGTCCGCATTATACGGATCGACCCGCTCCTGCGCACCGTACTTCGCCACCGAGAAGCCGGCCAACGTGGTGCGGCCCGGGCCCAGATCGGCGAGGTATTCGAGCATCGGCACGGTCAGCATCGGCTCGGCGCCGTTACCCGCTGCGCGGGTGGTGGCGACAAAAGTGTCGGCCCAGCCGCCCGGCGTGCCGGCGCTGTCGGGATACGTTTCAAAAAACCAATCGGCGCCGGCGGAGTGGGCGTCGATCTCCCAGTTGTAGCGCGAGTTGGCGTTGCCGCCCGAACGGTTCACCGGCGCGTTCAACGCGGCGATGTCGGCGGAATCCGCCCAGTTGACGCCGTAGATGTTCGGGCTGATGGCGTGGCGATTGGCATTCGCATCCACGGTCACCGTGGCGGTCGGATTGGCGGCAAACGCCGGTGCCGTAGCGAGCGCGAGGAGGAGGCCCGCGAGTTGCGCGGATCGTTGCTTCGGGACAGCCGGGACGGCGAAGCCGGAGCGATCGAGTAGGTGGGACGGATCGAGGATCATTGGGGGGGCTTGGGTGAACTTTCTCAGGCGATGGTGGCCCGAGACGGCTATTGAAGCACGTTTCGGCGCGGTCCGCAGGTCATCAAAATGCGTTACGGGGTCCTGACTACTTTCTCCTCAAGCCCCGAATCCGCCCCTCCCCGGCCCGCGCCACCAGCGAAACCCCTCCGCAGATATCGCCCGGCCCGCGGCGCGGCACGACTTCAGCGGTTCCGCCCCGCTGCACGACTCGGTCCGTCGATCCACGCGCCCACCTCGTGCACACGGTCGAAATCCGCGCTCCACTCCGGAATCGGCGCGAGCAGCCAACGCCACTCGCGGTCCGGCTTCCGCAGACCGTCCATGCCGGGCATGCGCTCGCGTTTCAGTTCGCGGCCGTCCGCCGCCACATCGAGCCGCGCGCGATCGCCGAGCAACACCCGCACGCCCGTTCGCGCCGCCAACCACTGCACGTGCCGTCGCGCCGCCGCCGCACCGCACCGCTCGGAAAACGCCTCGTCGCCCTTCGCTCCCGGGAAGCTGTCCACCGGCACGATGCCCAGTTGGGAAATGCAGTTCGCCGAAACGACCAGGTCCGGCTCGCCACCGGGCGGCTGGCCGGGATCGCCCTTCGCGAACAACACCTCGACCTGCCCCGGTGTGAGGCTCCGCCAGCCGCGTGCCAGCTCCGCCAACACACCGGTCGCGTCCCACACCTCCGCACGCACCTTGCCGCCGCTGCGCCTGGCGAAGCGACGCAACTCCGGCCCGAGCACCACATCGGTGAGCACGACCTCGTCGAAACGCGCCGCCAGCTCCGCGACCGGCACATCGCGGCAGTCGCCCGCGCCGATCACCAGCGCCCGCCGCCGCTCGCGGCAACGTTCCGCGCCTTCGAGAATGGCCGCCTTGCTCGCGTCGAGATGCGGCGCCCACGCCGCCGCCGTACGCCGGTGCCGATAGGTGATCGCCACATGCTCGCGCGCCATGCCGAGCAACCGCGCCCACGGCGGACAACGCAGGGTGAAGTAGCGCAGCAGTTCGGCCAACATGGCCCGCGAGCAAATCCGGCCGCCGCCCACGCTCAACAACTCTTCTCCGCCACCGCGACAAGTTGGCCGCGGTTCACGGCGCGCCGGACATCTGGCTCTCCTCCCTCGACGCGCGTCCCTCGACCGATCCGTCGTCTCAGCCCGGGTCCTCGCCCTTCCAGTAGCAAAGCGCGATCAGCCCCACCGTGGCGATCGCCGCCGCCACGAAGAACCGGCCGATGTGCTGCGTCTCCGCCGCCCAGATGCCGCCACCAGCCATCGCCACGCAGTAGCCGAGCGTCACCACAACGCCCTGCCAACGCCGCGGCCACGCCCAACCGTAGCCCACGGTCTTGCGCGGCCACCAGGCTTCATCGGGAGGGAGAGGCACGGCAGCGATTTCGCACACCGCGCCGCGCTTGTCGAATCCTACAACTCCGGCGGCAGCGGCGCGCCGCGTTCGACGAGAAATGCCTGCACCTGCTCAAGCGTCGGCGGGTTCACGCAACCCGGCGCGGTGGTGCAGATCAGCGCTGCCACCGCGCAGGCGAAGCGCACGGAATCCTCGTCGCTCCAGCCGCGCAGCAGGCCGTAGATCAGTCCGCCACGGAAACTGTCGCCCGCGCCCGCGCTGTCGACGACCTCCACGGGAAACGGAGGCAACTCGCAACGCACGCCCGGCGCCGCGCGGCCAGGTGCGGCGAGTGCGCCCTTGCCGCGCGCATACCAGAGCGGACGCGACCCCGCGGTGAACACCACGAGTCCAGCGCACCGCGCCACGTACTCCGCAAACAGCCGCTCCCGCGCCGCGGCATCCTTCGCCGCCTGCGGGTACTCGCGCGCGATCATCTCGCCCGACACGGCAATCACGTCCGCTAGCCGCGCCAGCTCCGAATCCGCGCGCGCATCGCACGTCACGAGCGGTTTGCCCAGCGCCTTCGCCGTGCGCGCGACGAACAACGTCGTTTCACCAAACGCCGGATCGACGCACACCACCCGCGCCGCCGCGATCCGGTCGGCGCTCGGACTCTCCCACTGGCGCGTCGTGAAAAGCAGATCGCAGTAGCGGCCGAAGACGGTGCGCGTCTCGCCGTCGGAGATCACGATTTCCGTGACGCCGGCATAGCCCGGTTTCACGACCAGCCCTGAGCAGTCGATCCCGCGCGAAGCGAGAAACTCGGGCGTGCGTCGGCACTGCGGCGTGTCGCCGATCCAGTTCCCCTCGAGCGCCACACGAGCGCCGAGCCGCGCCAGCACCAGCGCGCTGCCGGTCGCCTCGCCCGAGTGGTTCTCGAGCGCCTGCACCACCTCGCCGTAGCCGTCGGGCGCGGGGAAACGGTCTTTGAGGCGCAGGATCACGCCGGTGGAAACATGGCCGAAACAATAAACGTCGTTCATGGGGTCGGAAACGCGGATACGCCGCCCGCCGCCGCCGCACAAGCCCACGCCGGCCGGAGTGCATTAAGCGCAGCCGACGTTTTTCCGGCCCGCTCGGCGAGGTAATGCGCCGGGCCGCCGCGGCCGTTCGCCCCCGCCACGGCCCGTCCTCGGACAGCGCGAGGCCCGTTCGTCCCGGTTGCGCGCTTCCCGTTTGCCTCGGTCGTACGGAATCGCACGCTCGCGGCCATGCTTTCTCTGCGTCATCTCCTCGCCTCAGTTTTACTCGTGGCCGGACTCGCCGTCGGCGGCTGCGGTCACACGCCGAAAGTGGAGCGCCCCCGCGGCCCCGCGGTGAGCGGCACCGTGATCTACATCACCAACGCGAGACTTCCGGAGAACGCCACGATCGAGGTGCGGCTCGTCGAACTCACCCGCGAAGGCCGCGTCGACCGCGTCGTCACCAGCGAGACGTTTCCGAAGCCCCCGACGATGCCGCTCGCGTTCCGCCTGCCGTACCAAGCCGGCCTGATCTCGAAACGCCAGGCCTACGGTCTCGATGCGAAGATCGTCGCGGAGGGCCGCACATTGTTCGCCAGCGACCGCCCGATCCCCGTGCTCACGCGCGGTTATCCCGCACGCGTCGAGATCGTCGTCTCGCCCGTGAAACCGTGACGCGCGCCACGCCGCCCGTTCTCCCGCAAGGCCGGTCACGCTGACCGGCCTTTTTCTTTGCCCCGATCCGGCCCTGTAGATCACGTCGCTGGCGTGGCCCGTCCGCGTTTTGAACGCGGGTCGGACGCGCCAGCGCCCTTACTTCAGAAACGTCGGCAGCTTCTCGTTGGCGATCGCCTGCTCGAAGGTCTCGCGGGCGTTCACGAGCTCGAAGCTCGAGCCCTGCACCATCACCTCGGCGGCGAGCGAGCGCGCGTTGTAGCGGCTGGCCATCGTGAAGCCGTACGCGCCGGCGCTCATGAACGCCAGCAGCTCGCCCTCGCCCACCTGCTGGAGCGTGCGCTCCTTCGCGAACACGTCACCGCTCTCGCAGATCGGGCCCACGATGTCGGCCGTGAGCGCCGGCCGCGCGGTGTCGCGCATGAGCGGCACGATCTCGTGGTACGACTCGTACATCGCCGGGCGGACGAGGTCGTTGAAGCCGGCGTCGACGATGAGGAAGTTTCGTCCGTGCCCGCGCTTCAGATACTCGACGCGGGTGAGCAGCACGCCGGCGTTGGCGACCATGAACCGGCCGGGCTCGAGCAGGATTTTCAGGCCGAGCCCGCGCAGGGCCGGCGCGAGCGCGGCGCCGTAGAGCTCGGGCGTGAGCGGGCGCTCGCCGTTCGGCTTCGCCTCCCACCACGACTGCGGGCCGCTCGCGAGCGCGTCCTTGTAGACCACGCCGATGCCGCCCCCGAGGCTGAAATACTGGATGCCGAAGCGGTCGCGCAGCTGCGCGGCGAACGGCACGATCTTCTCCACCGCCGCGGCGAACGGCCCCACGCTCGTGATCTGCGAGCCGATGTGCATCTGCACGCCGCGGATCTCGATGTTCTTGAACCGCGCCGCCGCCTCGTACGCCTGCAACGCGAACTGCAGCGGCACGCCGAACTTGTTCTCGCTCTTGCCGGTCGTGATCTTCGCGTGCGTGCCGGCGTCGACATCCGGATTCACGCGGATGGCGATCGGCGCCTTGCGTCCCAGCAAGCCGGCGACGTGGTTGATGCGCGCCAGCTCCGGCTCGCTCTCCACGTGGAAACCGTAGATGCCCGCCTCGAGCGCGAGGCGGATCTCGGCCTCGGTCTTGCCCACGCCCGCGAACACGCTGCCGCTCGCGTCGCACCCCGCCGCGAGCACGCGGCGCAGTTCGCCACCGCTCACCAGATCGAAGCCCGCGCCGAGCCGGCCGAAGAGCCGGAGCACCGCGAGACTCGAGTTCGCCTTCATCGCATAGCACAGCCGCACATCGAGCCCCGGCAGCGCGCCGAGCAGCCGGCGGTAGTTGGCCTCCATCGTGCCCGCGCTATAGACGTAGGTGGGCGTGCCGTGGAGCCGCGCGACCGCGGCGAGATCGACGGACTCGCAATGGAGGGCATTGCCGACGTAGTGGAACTGGTGCATCGCGTTTTCGAAAAGCGGGTTAAAGGCCGTTTTTGAGCCTACTTTTCCCTTGAGAAACGGCCCAAAAGGGCGAAATGAAAAGGGCAATGCTCCGTTGGCTGTCAATCATGCTGCATCGTCCCGCGTTCCGCGCGGACCCGCGGCTGCATGCCCGCCACGGCAGCAACCAGCGCACGCAGAGCAGCCAGTTCCTCAGCTTCCTGCGCGACAGCGGCTTCCGCCGCGTGAACCCCGATCACTACGAGCGCGCCCTGCGCCGCCGCCGCACCGTCATGGCGGTCTTCACGTGGATCGCAGTCGCCGGTTTCGCCTGGGTCGTGATCGAGAGCGCGCAGGCGCTTTCAATGTTCTGAGCGCCGTTTTTCTCCACTGGGGGCCACGTCGTCGACGTGGCCTTTTTCGTTTCCGCCGCCCGCGTGCCGGCGCGCCGAGACCGTTTCACGGATCGACGTACACCGGCAACCCCACCCACGCGATCGCCAGCAACGTGCGCGCGTCCCAGTTCGCCAAGCGGAAGCACCCGTGTGACTCCGTGCGGCCGACCTGCTCCGGATTCGGCGTGCCGTGGATGCCGTAGCCCGAGCGGTCGAGCCCGATCCACGCGACGCCCACCGGGTTGTTCGGCCCCGGCGGCACGACCAACCGCCGGCCGAGCTCCTGCCCCTCCGGCGATTCGGGAAACACGTCCGGGTCGAACGTGTAGTTCGGGTCGCGGATCACGACCGTCACGTGCAACTCCCCCACCGGCCGCTTCTCGACCTTCTTCGCGATGCTCACCGGAAAATGCGCGATGAGCCGCCCGTCGGCATCGTACGCCTGCAACGTGTGCGCCTCGAGCTGAACGTGCAGCGCGGCCGCCTTCGGCAACGACTCGACGCGCGCCGCCGCCGGCACCGTGAGCACCGCGCCCGCCTTCGGCCGCTCCCAGTCGAAGTCCGGGTTGAGCTTCTTCAACAACGTCGGGTGCGCCCGCGTCGTTTCCGCGACGAGTTCGAGCAGCGTCTCGTAATCGAGCGCGCTCTGCTGCGACTTGCCGAGCCACGTCGTGCTGACCGGCTGCAGCCGCGCGAGATCGGCCGCGGTCACGGCGTAACGCGCGGTCGCCGGCGCCTCGAGCACGAGCTCGGCGCACGTGCGCGGGTCGAGCCAGCTCGTTTCGGGCAAACCCGCCCGCGCCTGGAACGCCCGCCACGCCGCCACCGTCTGCCCGCCGCCCACGCCGTCGATCGAGCCGCAGGAAAACCCCGCTCGCCCGAGCGCCACCTGCGCCTCGAACCACGAGTTCGGCACGCGTGGGTAAACTTCGGGCACGGCAAACGTCACCTTCGCCGCCGACTCCGGCACGGCGGTTTTCGGCGCAGCAGAT
>DATGXO010000143.1:0-4810 GCA_035298965.1 Opitutaceae bacterium
CAGCAGACTTGTGCTTGCGGCCATCGCGCGCGCGGTGGCCGCCTGACGCTCGACGCTGTGGCGGGCGACGGCGTCGGCCAGGGTGTGGAGCGCGCGTTCGAACTCGGTCGCGGCGCCGGTCGCCTCGGTCGTGGCGGTGGCGACGCGTTGGTCGATGTCGACGATCGCCGCGAGCGCGGCGCGGTAGGCGGCCCACTTGGTCTTCGCCTCGGTGCGGAACGCCTCGGGCAGGCCGAGTTGCGTGGCCTTCTGGTCGAACTCGGCGAGTCGTTTGTCGACCTCGCCGAGGTACTTCGGGTCGCGACGGAGGAAGTAGTCCTTCTCGTGGCGGCGGCACATCAGCACGAGCACCTGCAGTTCCGGATTGTTCTGCGCGGCGACGGCTTTCTCCACGGCATGCGTGGCGACGCGCATCTCGCCTTCGAGCCCCGTGTCGATGGTGAGTCCGCGGCGGGTCACGAGTTCGGTGACGAGTTTGAAGCTCCTGGCGTAGGTTTCGGCGGATTTGGCGGCGGCGGCTTGGGCATCGCCAAGGTCACGGAGGGCGGCATCGGCCGACAGCGTGCCGAGGGCGGTCCGGATCGTGGCGAGCGAACGCTCGACCGCGGCGACGCTGGCCTGGGTCTTTTCGAAAATGAACTCGTGCTCGGCGCGGCGCGCGGCGGGAAACTCGTTCAACGCGGAGTTGGCGGCGGCGAGAAGGCCTGCGTTGTGTTCGGAGGTGCCGAGAAGCGTGGCGATATTCTCCTGCGCGCTGACGGCCTGACGCCAGCCGATGAAGCACGCGAGACCCGTGACGGCGACGAGCACGCAACAGCCGAGGTAGAGACGAGTGCGAATGGTCCATTTCATATGAGCGGGACCCGCTCCGATCCACCAGTGGCCTGCAGGCGAGTCGTCGCCAATATCGGGTGTTGGCTCGCCCGCTTGAATTCTGCTTCGGCGCGCCCCTGTGCATCAGGAGGTCGCACAGGGCGATGTCGCGAAGGTGCGACACGGCGCGGGCGCGGCAGGCGAGTGCGAGCGTCGAGTGACGAGCGCCCGACTGTCGGTGTCGCAACCACGGCCCGAGATGCTCCGGGCTCCTGCTGGCGGAGGGGGCGGTGCCGCCCCAGCAGCGCTCGGCGCCGGAGCGCGTGCTCGCTCAGGGGGAGGTCGGCGTTGGCACGGACTCGGGCTCGGCCGGGTGCGTGGGGGTGGTGTCGAGCGCGCGAGCTTTTTTCACCAACGACACGAAATCATGGCGACGGCCGCCGGAATCGTCGGCGAGACCGGGCAGGGCGAGCTCCTCGATCATGTCCCACGAGACGGTGCCCTTGTTCGGGTTGTTCTGGAGCATGAGGCCGAATCCGGCGACGGCGGCGGCGAACTTGAAATCGGCGCTGGGTGGCGGGAGATCGGCGGGGGCGTTGGCGTGGAGCGGCACGATCACGGTGCGGCCCTGCGGTGCGGCGGGCTCGGCATAACGGAGTTTCACGGTGAGCCATTCGGCGGTGTCGGCCGGGTCGGGCGTGGGCGGCGGGACGGGTTTGGCGGCGACGGCGGGGCGCGGCGGCGCGGGCAACGGGAGCGGGATGATCTCGTAGAGCGCGGTCACGCTGCGGCCGGCGGCGAGGTCATTGTCGGGCGCGGCGAGTTCGGCGTCGTCGCGTTTCACGAGGCGGTTCTCGTAACCGAGCAAACGGTACGCGAGGACGCGGTCGGGGTTGAAGTCGACCTGCACCTTCACGTCGCGCGCGGCGATCGCGCGGATCTGGTCGGCCGCGTCGGCGGTGAGGAGGTCGCGGGCGGCGTGCATGGCGCGGCCCGCTGCGGGCGACTCGGTCGGCACCGGCGTGGGCGCGGGGGCCGCGGCGACGGCGGCGGGAGCTTCGCGGCCTTGCAGCCCAATGCGCACGAGCAGGTGGCTGGCGGCCCAGGGGGCGGCGTGCATCTCGGTGCTCACGGCAAGTGGATCGCTCGGGGGCGGCTGCGGGTAGCGGTAGGGAAAGTAGTTCACCATTTCCTCGATGCGCACGAGGCCGGTGGCCGGGAGTTCGCCCGATTCGACGCTGCGGCGCACGATGTCGTAGCCGGCGGTGCCGACGTTCACGGCGAACTGCGAGGTGGGATTCTGGCGCGCGGTGAGGAAGTGCGCGGGTTTCAGCGTCGTCGCGGGCGAGGTGAGGCCGGTGGGCGGGGCTGGCCGCGGATGGACTTCGGTGTTGGCTGACCCCACGCCGCCGGCCGAACCGGCATCGGCAAACTCCACCGGGATGCCGGCGGGGCGGCCCGGGACGCCCGCGGTGGTGGTGCCGGTGGCGCGGCGTTGGTGGTCGGGCAGGTAGACACGCCAGAAGAACACCGCGAAACAGGCGACGGCGCCGAGCGGCAGCCAGAGTGTCCAGCTGTCCGTTACGAGCCGGCGCAGCCAATGCGGGCGCGGGGTGGCGAGCACGACGCTGCGCTCGGGCAACGGCTCGGCGGCGAGGGCGGCGGCGAGGGACTCGGCGGTGCGGCGGATCTCGTCGACGGCGGCGCGCGCGATCGGATCGTCGCGCAGGAGTTGTTCGAACGCGGCGCGATCCGCGGCGGTCATTTCGTCGAGCGCGTAGGCCGTGAGGCGCGGGTCGTTCTGATCGATCTGAGGCATGGCGATGTTTCTCCGGTGCGGCTAGACGGCGCTGGGGCGGGTGAGCTCGCGGCGCAAGGTGGCGAGCGCGGTGTGGAGCAGGAAACCGACGTTTCCCATCGAGAGATGGGTGATGGCGGCGATCTCCTTGTAGCTGAAACCCTCTTGGAATTTCAGGCGGACGACCTCCTGCTGGTTGCGCGGGAGGCGCGGGAGCAACGCGAGCACCTGCTGGCAGGATTCGCGGGTCTCGGTCTGGCTGGCGGGCGTGGGCTCGGCGGCGACGAGGCGCTCGGCCTGACCTTCGGCGAACGGGCTCATGCGGCCCTCCTTGCGGATCGCGTCGAGCGTGGCGTGGCGGGCGACGGTGAAGAGCCACTCGGCCACGTGGCCGTCGATCGCGGCGGGAGCTTGGCGGCAGAGTTTGATGAACGTGTCCTGCACGATGTCTCGCGCGCGGTCGGGATCGCCGAGGAGGTGGGCGACGTAGCGGAGGAGCGGGCGTTCATGCAGGCGGATGGCCTCGCGCACGAAGGCGGTGTGTTCATCGAGGGGCGGGCTCATGCCAGGGTTGGGGTTGAGGTGACGAGAGGGATCGGGGCTGCGGGCTATGGGGACGACGCTCTAGCCCGCGGTTTCTTAGGAAGAAAGTTGCGAGGGCGGTGAAGGAGAAGCTCCGAATGCGCGGGGCGCGGGATCTAAACGTGGACGCGTTCCGCGGCTCTAGGCGGGCGAACTCGGAGCCGGAAGGGGACTGCAGATGAACGCGGATGAACGCGGATCGCTGAACCTCGCGCACGCCGAATTGAGACCTGCCGGTAGGGGCGCGCCCGCCGGATCGCCGCTCTCGCGAGCGGCGCCACACTCGAGCTGCGGCCGAGCTCGGGCGAGGCGACTACAGGCCAAGCTTCTCGCGCAGGGCTTGGGCTTGGCGGCGGGAGAACTCGAGGGCGACGCCGTTCTGGAGCGTGACCTTCAGCCCGCCGCTGAACCACGGCTCGACGTGCGCGATGAAGAGGCGGTTGACGAGCTGCGAACGGTTGGCGCGGAGGAAGAGCGACGCGGGCAGGCGCGCTTCCATCGCGGCGAGCGAGCGGTGCAGGAGCGGTTTGCCGTCCTTGAGATGGATGCGGGTGTGGCTGCCCTCGGCCTCGACGAGTATCAACGTGCGCACGGGCACGAACCAACAACGGTCGCCGTCGCGCAGGAAAAACTGGTCGTCCTCGCCGAGCGGAACCGCGGGCGTTTCGTCGGCGTTCTCTGTCTCCGACTCCTCGACACGCGCGGTGGCGAGGCGGGCGCGCAGGCGGACGAGCGTCTCCTCGAGGCGCGCGGGGCGCACGGGCTTCATGAGGTAGTCGAGCGCGTTGACGCTGAACGCGCGCAGCGCGAACGAGTCGTAGGCGGTCACGAAGACGACCTCGCGCGGGCTCTTCGGGAGCGCGGAGAGCAGGTCGAAGCCGTTGCGGCCGGGCATCTCGATGTCGAGGAAGAGCACGTCGGGCGTGGTGCGGCCGAGGAGCTCGATGGCCTCGGTGGCGTTGGCGGCCTCGCCGATGATCTCGACATCGGGCGCGGCGCGGAGGAGCGCGCGGAGTTCTTCGCGGGCGAGACGTTCGTCGTCGACGATGACGGCTTTCATGAGGAGATCGTGGCGGCGGTGGCGCGGCGGGCGGGCACGAGGGCGCGGGCGCGGACGAGGTCGGGGCCGGCGTCGGCGAGGGTGAGCGACGCGGCGGGGCCGAAGAGCAGCGCGAGGCGCGAGCGGAGGTTGGCGAGCCCGAGCCCGGTGGAGCGGGTTCCGGGGCGCGGCGCGATTTGGCCGCGGTTGGTCACCTCGACGACGAGGGCGTTGTCCTCGACCGCGAGGCGGAGGGCGATGTCGCCGCCTTCCTCGTACGGGGCGACGCCGTACTTCACGGCATTTTCGACGAGGAGTTGCACGAGGAACGGCGGCACGTCCCGTCACTGCGATAAGCAATACAATCGGCTGTATAGTCTGCATTGAGGGAACTGTTTAAGCTATAACTGATGGCCGGTTTGAGTTGTTCTCTGACAATCTCACAGTCAATAGAGCCTATTATCTTCTTGCAATTACTCTTAAACTTTTGGAAGATATCGACCACTTGCTCAATACTTGCGTAATGATCGGGATGATCCAATTCAATATTTGTAATAATTCCTAGTTCGGCAGAAAGT
>DATGXO010000144.1:0-1784 GCA_035298965.1 Opitutaceae bacterium
TCCAAGACCAGCGACAGCGCCGGCGACGGCACCACCACCGCCACCGTCCTCGCCGAAGGCATCTACCGCGAAGGCCTGAAGAACGTCACCGCCGGCTCGAACCCGGTTTACCTGAAGCGCGGCATCGACAAGGCCGTTGAGGCCGCCGTCGCCGAGCTCGCCAAGATCTCCAAGAAGGTCAACGACCGCGAAGAGATCCGCCAGGTCGCCACCGTCTCCGCCAACTGGGACACCGCCATCGGCGAGATCATCGCCGACGCGATGGACAAGGTCGGCAAGGACGGCACGATCACGGTCGAAGAGGCCAAGTCGATCGAGACCACCCTCGACGTCGTCGAAGGCATGCAGTTCGACAAGGGCTATCTCTCGCCCTACTTCGCGACCAACATGGAAGCCCAGGAGGCCGTCCTCGAAGACGCCTACGTGCTCATCCACGAGAAGAAGATCTCCAACCTCCAGGAGCTCCTCCCGCTCCTCCAGACCGTTGCCAAGAGCGGCAAGCCCCTCCTCGTCATCGCTGAAGAGGTCGAAGGCGAAGCCCTCGCCGCGCTCGTCGTGAACAAGATTCGCGGCACGCTCAACGTGTGCGCCGTCAAGGCCCCTGGCTTCGGCGACCGCCGCAAGGCCATGCTCGAGGACATCGCCGTCCTCACCGGCGGCAAGTGCATCACCGAGGACCTCGGCCTCAAGCTCGAGAACCTCCAGATCTCCGACCTCGGCCGCGCCAAGCGCATCGTCGTCGACAAGGAGAACACCACCATCGTCGAAGGCTCCGGCAAGGGCTCCGACATCCAGGGCCGCGTGAAGCAAATCCGCCGCCAGATCGAGGAAACCACCTCCGACTACGACCGCGAGAAGCTCCAGGAGCGCCTCGCGAAGCTCGCCGGTGGCGTTGCCGTCATCAATGTCGGCGCCGCGACCGAAGCCGAGATGAAGGAGAAGAAGGCCCGCGTCGAAGACGCCCTCCACGCCACGCGCGCCGCGGTTGAGGAAGGCATCGTCGCCGGCGGCGGCGTCGCTCTCCTCCGCACCGCGAAGGCGATCGAAGCCCTCAAGCTTGAAGGCGACGAGGCCATCGGCGCTCAGATCGTGCGTCGCGCGATCGAGCACCCGCTCAAGCAGCTCTGCACGAACGCCGGCGTTGACGGCGGCGTGGTCGTCAAGGAAGTCCTCGGCGGCAAGGGCGCGTTCGGCTACAACGTCGCCACCGGCGAGTTCGAAGACCTCGTGAAGGCCGGCGTCGTCGACCCGACGAAGGTGACCCGCACCGCGCTGCAGAACGCCGCGTCGATCTCGGGCCTGCTGCTCACCACCGAGTGCATGATCACGGAGATTCCTGAGAAGGAAAAGGCTCCGGCCATGCCCGCCGGCGGCGGCATGGGCGGCATGGACTACTAAGTCCGACCGCGATCCATTCGCTGAACAACTTCAAGGCGCGCTCTGCGGAGCGCGCCTTTTTTGTTTTTCGTAGGACCGGCTTCAGCCGGTCCATTTGGAGGTGGCCCGCAAGCCGAGGCTGCGACCGTTTGCCCGATTGGACCGGCTGAAGCCGGTCCGACCTAGAACTTTTGAGCTGACGCGCCTGCACTGCCGCGTAGGCTCGCGCGCGTTTTCCCGGGGCCACGGGAGGAAAGAAAGGCCCCATGAAATCCACGTTCGGAAAACTCCTTCGCGCGCTTTTTTGCGCGCTTTGCGTTGGTTCATTGTCGATCCACGCGGCGAACCCGCTCACGTCCGAGCAAGCGGCGGCGCGCGTGCAGCAACTCCGGGCCGAGATCGCGCAC
>DATGXO010000145.1:0-7498 GCA_035298965.1 Opitutaceae bacterium
GGGGGGCCTGACCGGCACCTCTCAAAGCAGAGGTGCCTGCCCCCTTCCTCCACACCTCCTTCCCCCGCTCAAACCATGGGGAGAAATAGTCCGCACTGATGCGGCATTTTAATCCGCATTGACCATCTGCCCGCTGTTCACGCCGCATCCCGAGCTACCGCAGGCTTGAGTTCGGCTCCGCGCGGAAAGATGTCACCCGATGCGGGCGGAGTCGATCAGCGCCGCCACCTCGGCCTCGTCGAAGAGCACGATACGGGCATTGATCTTGTGCCGGGCGATCAGGCCGGCGTCGGCCCAACGAAACAGGGTCCGCGTGCAGATCCCCAGGCGGGCAGCGATGGGCTTGGCCTTGGCGAATCGACGACCTGCCAATCCCTCGGATTGCGCAGCCGGCGCGGTGAGTGATCCCGTCGATTTCTGCATGGCGGCAGTTTCGTTGCGACCGCGCGTCTGAGCAAACGGGAGCGCCTCCCGAAAACAAGGTAGAGCACCTCCCGCGATTCCGGTATCTCACAGACCGATATCGGAGACCGGCTGCGGTTGCTCGCAGCTGATGACGCGCGTTCGCACAGCACATCTCACCGTGGGCATCGCTCTCGGTGGTGGCGAACCGCCGGGATCGACGACGACGCCTTCAAAGCAGCCCCGCCTCGCGGAACGAGTAGTATCCGCGTCCCGCCGGATCGGCCTTCGGATCGCCAACGATGACGTGGTCGATCAGGACGATTTCCAAGATGCGCGCGGCGTCCCGCAGCATTCGAGTGACTCGCAAGTCCGCACCGCTGGGGGCCGGATCGCCGGACGGATGGTTGTGCGCGACACACAAGGCCACCGCTCCCGCCACAATGGCGCCGCGGAACACTTCGCGCGGGGAGACCAAGGTCGACGTCGCCGTCCCTAGGGAAATCAGCTGCCGGCCAATCGGATGATTCCGCCGATCCAGGTAGAGGCAGTAGAACGCTTCCTGAACGGGGCATTCCTCAAAGGCGGAGGCAATGTACTCGCCAATATGTGACGGCGTTTCGATTTCCACAACTTCGCCCAGGGACACGAGGGAGTAGACCATCTTGGCATCGTAAACGCGCATGGTGAGCGCTCGCGCGAGCCGCGTTTCCCATACTCAACAACGTGTCGAGTGATCGAGGGTGCTGCTCGTCTGAGCGCCCGCTCGGGTTGGGCGAAAGTCAAAGCGATGGGTGGAGCGCCGAGGCCGTGGCCCGCGCAGCGGGACCAATCGAGGGGGAAGCGGAACGTTTGCGCGTGGTGGAGCCGCGCAGCGGACGACCTTGACCGCCCATACAATGGGGCGCGACGGACGGGGCAGGTGCTAGAAGAAATCGAGCAAAGCGAGCAACGGGGTGGGACGAAGTCGCCATCGTCGGTATTTCTAGGTCAACGCATCAGGACATCGAAGAAACTCCCAAATGGCATACTCCCCTACTCCGGCGCGGGCCCACTACACCTAACGGGGACCATCGCCTCTTCGACCGAGCGACTTGGGCAGAACAGGTGGAACGGCCAGCGCCGTGATTCCACACATCACCGACGCACGTCGAAAGCTAGCATTGGGCGCAAACAACCACATCGCGTGGCCCACCGCGCGGATCCAGACTGCACAAGTTGGGATCACAAACTAGATGGTCGCACGACCTCCTAATCGCGAGACCGCCAACCAGCGAAATCCGGAGCTCGCCACGTGTATCCGCAGATTCTATATTTTCGTGTAGCTCGCTAACCCAGTAGGTTTGTCCGAAACCCCCAACCCAAGCATGGAACGACCGCACACCCCTCCGAGAAACCAGGGTGCGCCTTGGAACTCACCGACCGAAGCCAAGGTCCGCGCATCCGACTGCGACGACAATGATCAATGCTTCGAGTACCCTGAACTTGTCTTTGCATTTGTTGCGCCGCTTGGTGTCGACCTATCGATAACGGAGAACGCTGTCGCGAAGCGGCTCGAGGAAATTGGATACTCAACCGAACGGATCGGTATTTCCCACGATGTGCTCCCCCAACTTGACCGCGTCCCTCAAAGAGAGTTCGCAAACGAATATGAGCGCATCGGGACAATGATGGACATTGGAACGAGAGCTAGGGTGAAGTATGGTCCTGACATTCTTGCTGAAGGTGTAGCGTCTGAGATCCAGAAACGGCGCAGAGGCAACAAGGGCCGCCCCCGAACGGCCTACTTGGTTCACTCTCTGAAACACCCGGAGGAGGTCCGGCGCTTACGTACTATCTACCCGAGAGGCTTCTATTTGTTCGCCGTTAACGTACCTCCTGATGCTCGCAAAAAGCACCTCATCGGGAAGAGTGGAATGACCCAAGACCGAGCGGAAGAGCTCATGCGGCGCGATAAACTCGAAGACGAGCCCAACGGCCAGCAGGTCAACCAAACATTCCATATGGCGGACTTCTTCGTCGGCTGGGCTCGCGATATCGAACGAGTCCAGAGTAGCGTCCATCGATTCGTCGATATCGCGTTCGGAGCTCCACACCGAACTCCTTCCTTCGGAGAGTACGCAATGTACCTGGCATTCGCGGCTTCGCTTCGTTCAGCGGATCTATCGCGGCAGGTCGGAGCGGTGATCGCTCGCGATGGCGAGATTCTCTCAACGGGAGCAAATGATTGCCCCAAAGCCGGAGGAGGCCTGTACTGGCCGTTCTACGACATCGAAAAGAAGGCCTTTGAGGACTTCCCCAATGGGAGGGACTACATGCGCGGCGAAGACTCAAATCGAAAGGCCCAGTTGCAGATAATCGACGACATCATTACGCGTTTTCGCGGAAAGAGAACACCTCCCAACGGACTAAGGAAGCTAAAAGCCATACTCGAGGACAGCGCGATCGGCTGCTTGACCGAGTTCGGCCGAGTGGTGCATGCCGAAATGGAGGCAATCCTAGCTTGCGGTCGCAAAAGCATCTCCGCTC
This sequence comes from Opitutaceae bacterium, assembly GCA_035298965.1. Classification (GTDB taxonomy): domain Bacteria; phylum Verrucomicrobiota; class Verrucomicrobiia; order Opitutales; family Opitutaceae; genus CAJCBL01. Next base: position 2,932 of record DATGXO010000145.1, read on the forward strand.
GTGGAGCTACATTATACTGCATGACTTTCCCCTGCCACAACTGTGCGAAACATATCATTGCAGCCGGTATAAAGCGTGTTGTTTTTGTCGAGCCGTACCTGAAGAGTAAGGCCACAAATCTTCACGATGAGGTAATCAAAATTGAGTACCCTGAAGCTTCTGACTCCGAAGATCACGTCAGCGCCGTAGTCCGCTTCGAGCCATTTTTCGGTGTCGGCCCGCACCGTTTCTATGATTTGTTGTTCGATGAACAACGGTGTCGGCACAGCCATTCGGCGCAAAGACAAGAAGAATGGGAAAGCGGTAAAGTGGACTCCACCCGGCGCGAAGCCACGTGTAAAAATGACTCCGCAGTCATACCTCGACGCCGAGAAGTCCGCCGGCGCCACATTTTTGAGTGTGATAAATACTGAGAAACGCCCAGCGCCTCGCCCCTGATGTTCCGGCCGCCTTGCGATAGATCTGGTCACGCACGCCGGATCCACGACCCAACCCGTGTGCGGCGTAAACGATTCTGTCGCAGGGCCCGCATTGTTGCTCCGCGTGAACAGAGACCTCGTATGTTACACATGCAGTTGGCCACGCGAATGAGCGTAGTTACCAGCAAGCCAGGCGGCCGGGACGCAAAGGGAGCCAACTCGGAAGAGACGTTTCGCCGATGAACTCGCACGTTCCTTGCCCCGCCCCCACCGGCCGTTTTCCATATTTGGGCCGACTGGCCGGGGCGGGAAGCGGCGCGATTGCGCGCATCTCCACTGTCCACTTTCCGGGGTTCACCGCACCTTCATGGTAGCCGGGGTCGTCCAACATCGCCGAACGAATCTCCACCGTGAGAAATCCGAGACAGAGTCTAGGATTTCCCCCGGAATCGCGTCGAGTCTGGCCGCCGGTTGAGTCCACGTTTTCAGGATGGCCACCGGTTTGGTCGGGCCAGCGGATTTCCCCCGGTCATCAGTCGCGCCAGAACAGCGGCGCGAGCCGTATCGCGCATCAGCCGGAATACGAAGGACTCAGGGTGCGAACGCGATCGTCACGACCGCGGCGGGCAGGTCGGGAGCGCTCACTTGCACTTTCGCTGTGCCCGCGCGGCCGGTGGAGCGCAGGATCGCGAGCGCACGTCCGCGGAACGTCGTGGCGCGTGCGTCGGCGAGCGAGCCGACGGCCTCCGGATCAGCGGAGCCGAGGGCGCATAATTCGGCTTCGCCTTCGACGGTTACCGCGAGCGGCACGGCCGCATTGGGCACGAGCGCGCTGGAGGCGTCCAACACGTCGATCGGGAGGTAAACGAGCGCGGCGCGGGCAGCGCGGTTTTTCTCCGTTTCGGGTGCGACGCGAAGTTTTGCCGCCGGGCCGGTCGTGCGCAGCTCCTTCACCGCGACGACTTTGTCGCCGTCGAGCGCGGTGGCGGTCAGGACTCCCGGGTGCCACGGAACCGTGAACCGCGCCGTGATGCCGTTGGCGGGATCGATGGGCTGCTCGCCGATGGTGCGGCCGTCGAGCGTGAGCCGCACGCGCGAGGCGCGGGAGTAGACGGATACCTGCAGCGGGCGGTTCTCCTGCCCCGGCCAGTTCCACGTCGGCAGCTCGGCCGGCCAGCCCCAGGCGCCGACTTTCTCCTTCTTCCCGGACGGGATCGGCTCGTGCACGAGAATCTCCAACGGACTGCTGCGCCAGACGACGTCGCGATAAAGGGACTGCGGTTTCTTGTCGCCGATCAGGTCGATGTCGCCCGACCAGTTCAGCCAGTAAGGCCATGGCATCGGGCCCCAATCGGGAGGGGCGGCGTGGCGCGGATCGGCGTTCTCGTCGAGGTAGGTTGTATGTCCAATGCCGGACTCACCGATGTGGTCCATGCCGGTCCAGACGAAGTCGCCGATGACGTACGGCAGCGTTTCCACGGCGCTCCAGTTTTCCCAGGCCTCGAGCGGGTATGATTCCGTGCCCGCCATCACGCGTTGCGGGTGGCGCGCGTGATCGGTGGCGTAGCGGTTCCAAGCGTAGTTGTAGCCGCCGATGTCGAGCAGGGCGAAGGCCGGGTCGTTACCTTCCCAACGTCCGCCCAGCGTCGGGTCTTCCCAAATACTATTGATGGCGTTGGTCACCGGTCGGCGCGGGTCCTCGCGGCGGACGATCCCGGCGAGGTGTCGGCCAATCTCGACGCCGGATCGGCTGAAGCGCTCCGCGATCTCGTTGCCGATGCTCCAGACGATGACGGAGGGATGATTGAAATCGCGCGCGATCAGCGTGGTGAGGTCGCGTTCGGCGTGTGTGTCGAAGTAGCGCTGGTAACCATTGGGTTTTTTCGGGAGCTGCCAAGTGTCGACGAATTCGTCGATGACGAGGATGCCCTCTTCGTCGCACGCGGCGAGAAACGCTTCCGACGGGGGATTATGGCTCGTGCGAATGGCGTTGAACCCATTGGCCTTCATCAACCGCACGCGGCGCCGCTCCGCATCGGGAAACGCGCGGGCGCCGAGCAGCCCGTTGTCGTGGTGGAGGCACGCGCCGCGCAGCTTAACCGTCGTGCCGTTGAGCAGCAGGCCGCGCTCGGCGCTCACCGCGACGGTGCGCACACCGAATGCCGTGCGATACGCGTTCACCACCCGCCCGTCCTGCTGCACAAGGAAACGCGCACGATAAAGCTGCGGCGATTCGGGCGACCACGGCTGCGCGGCGTCGAGGGTGAGGGACGCATTCACGCGTTCGCTTGTGCCCGGGGCGATGCGGAGCTGGCCGAGCGGGTGGCGGCTCACCTTGCCATCGGGTGCAGTCAATTCGACGGCGAGGTCGGCGTCGTCAGGGATGGCGCTGTCGTTGCGCACGTCGACTTGCAGGCGAAGTCCGGCGCGGGTGCCATCGATCCAGAGTGGATCGATACGGCCGCCCCAGGTGGGAATGTGGAGTGCATCATGTCCCCGGACGCTGACCCCGCGATAAAGACCGGAGCCGGAGTACCAGCGGGTATTGCTCTCGGGATTGGAGACGCGAATCGCGATGACGTTGGCCGCCGGACGCGGGCGCAGAAAACGGCCGATCTCGACGCGCGCCGGAAGGTAGCCATGCGGTTGAAATGCCACGTGGGTGCCGTTGACCCAGATGTCACACTCCTGCTGCGCGGCGTGGACGATCAGTTCGAGTTCGTTGCCCGCGGGGCGTTCGGAATCCGGCAACTGGCGTCGATACCAACCGACGCCGCCGCGAAGATAGCCGGCAGAAGGACCTTCCGGCGTCGCGGGGTCGTGCGGGCCGGAGATATTTTCGGCCGCGGGCAAATCCTCAACACTCCAGTCGTGCGGTAGATCGATCGCACGCCAGCCAGCGTCGTCGAAAGCGGGCGCTTCGGCACCGGCCAGGTCGCCGCGATGGAAACGCCAGCCATCATCGAGGCCTTGCGTCTCGTCGGAGTTGGCACCGATCGGAGCGGCGGCTGCGATCGCGACGAGCCACGCAGCGACAAAAGATGCGGCCCAGAATGAAATGAGACGGCGCGGGACAAATCGAAAACGCGAGAAAGCGTGAGCCGCCGCCAGTCTGCAGATGGGGTAGGACATGGAGTTCATTGACTAGGCACCAGGCATGCTGGCGCAAGCCCCCTGTGTCGGTGTCCGCCGGACCGTAGAGTGCGGTAGCTACGCGGTCATATAACCGCTTCCACGCCTTTTTGCCGGAGCAAGTGCGTCCTCCCATGCGATAGTTTTTCCAGAAATCCTGGCGATCCCCGACGGCCATGATTTGCCCCTCCCCCATTGCCGGAGGGTTTTCGGGCAAAGCTCGGCGGGATGGGCGGAGGCTGGGTTTGGTTCCACCACCCGGCCATTCCCCGTATTTCGCCCGGTCGGCCCGGGGCGAAGAGTGGCTCTCTTTCACGCCCCGCACCGAACGCACCAGATGGTGCTTGGGAAACGGGTCTACCCGGTGACCACGATCACCCGCCCTAATCTTCCGCGATCCGCAAGGTCGAGCGACAGCGCGGATAGGTCGGGCAGCCCCAGAACTCACTGCCGGGATTGCTGCTCAACCACGAGCGATTGGCGACTGTCGGCGTTGATCCGCATCGAGCCGCGAGTTGCCTCATAGGAACACTCTCCGTGCCCATGGCGGCGGAAGCGCGCGTGAGCTGCGCTCTGGCGGAAAGGGGCCATAACGCGACGGTCGGATTTTCTGGCAATCCCAACGCATCGCGCACGGATCGAGCAGGACGGAGCACAACAACACGCAAGGCTCGGCGTCTTGCTCTCCAGCGAGAGTGCGTCGCCTCACCGCCAGCAACTGGCCATCACACTCGTGCGAAAAACTGGCACGCCGCTCACGGCAATGTTTTCTCGCGCGCGTCGGCCATTGAGATCACGTCCACTTCGGCGTAGCCTACCCGCTGATCACCCTCGGCGTTCGCTAAAGCCGTGAGCTTCACGAAGCGCGCCTCCACCGGCGCGAACCTGCGGATCTGCCAAACGGGGTTGTTCTTGATGTTGGCAAACTCGGCGGTTTCCACCGCGGTCCAGTTCGTGCCGTCGCCCGAGACGGAGAATGCATAGCGCGTGATCAAGCCGGAGCTCCACCGGGCCTG
>DATGXO010000146.1:0-8392 GCA_035298965.1 Opitutaceae bacterium
CACGTTCGGCAGGTGTTCGATCAGGCGCGGTCGCGGCGCCCCCGCCTTGCCCTTTGCCACCTCCGCGCGCACCAGGATTCGATCCACTTGCACGTCCTGTGGCCAATCCCGCGCGATCCGTTTCACTTCGTAGCTGCGCACGCCGGCAAAGAGCCGCAGCGCCACAGCGGGCAACAGCCACGGGGCCCGCTCGCCCGTCGCCTCGAGGATCCGTTTCACCTGGTCGACCGAGTAGAAGGGCGGTGTCGGTCGCGCCACTCGCACTTTGCGCACCTGTAGCATCGGATCGTCCACGCGCCAGCCACGCCGGCGGCACCACGCCATGAAGGTGGCGAACATCCGGCGCATGTTGGCTCGGGTCTCGATGGCGTGCGGAAACGCCAGCAACGCGCTCTCGATCTCGCCGGCGCTCGGATCAGCCACCGTCCGCGTCTCCCCGAGTTTTGTGATCAGTCCGCCGATCGATCCTTTCAGTGCGTATTGGTATCCCGGGCTGTTACCCTGTTGGTCCTCGAGGAAGCTCGTCAACGCCACGCTCAAGGTCGGGCTAGCCACGCCCGCGATGCGCTCCCGCCATTCCTGCGCCACGCGCACCAGGTCGGTACCACCCGCCATTGCTTTCGCTTCTCGAAATTCTCGGATTTCCGCCGGGGCCAATGTGGCCACCGTGGCCGCCGCTCCCCACTGGTGGTGCTGCTGTGACACCTTTGCAGCGTGCAGTTCGGCCTCGGCCTTGGTTTGGCAGGCATGGCGCACCCGTTTTCCCTTCACTCCATCCGGGCGGTACTGCACAATCCACGGTCTCTTTCGACCGTCCGCGCGGGAGTAGATGGCAATCTTCATGGTGGCCACATGGTGGCCACTTTTCCCCGGCGTTCAATGGCGTATAGTGGTGAACGCTGGTTTGCCTATTTCGGCCGCTTTCTCCTATGAAAACCAACCCTTCAGAGTTGGTGCGGGCAGAGGGAATCGAACCCTCCTCTCAAGCTTGGGAAGCTAATGCGCTATTTTTGATTTTCAACGGTTTACAGATTTCTGTGGCCATTTCGGTGGCCACTTTAGCCTAGTTTCGCGCCGACTCGCGCAGCTCCCGGCCGACCTTGGCGCGCACGAGGGCTTCGTCGTTCTGCGTGGCGAGAGCCTTCTGGATCTCGGCGTGCAAGAGGTCGATGCGTGGCGCCGCCTGGTAGCGGGCACGGGTGCGCTCACTGGCATCGGCACGCGGGAATAGTCGTCGGCCGGTGCCTTCCATTTCCTGCATGCGCAGGTAGTAGCGGTAGGCGCCGCGCAGCTGCTCCCGCTCGTAATCGTTGAGGGTGGCGAGGAAGTCCCCGCGCATGGCCTTCGACAAACCGTAGAGCGGATCCTGCGATCGCACGCTGCTTTCGAAGCGTTCGGCGGTGTAGCCGAACTCGAGCAGCCGTTGGTACATCGTCACCGCCGTTGGCACGTCGGCTTGGTAGATGGCGCGGCGGAATTGCCGCAACACCTGCGCCTCGGGAGCATCGTAGGCTGCACGGGCTTCGCGGCGCCCCGTCATCTTCTCCTCGTAGCGAGAGGCTTTATCCTTGATGGCGTAGAATGCCCAGCTCTCCGGGTCACGCCGGCGCACCTGCAGAATCGCCTGCTGTGCCCACTCGCCGGCGTCGCGGCTGGCGACGTAGTCGCGGTTGATCGCGAGTTCGAGCATCTCCGCGGTAAACTGATCCGTCATCTGGCCGATGATCACGCGGCGCATGTCATAGCTGGGAATCGTGCGCTGGTCGGTCACATCGGGGAATGTCGACTTGCCCGAAACGAGCGTGTAGGGAATCTTCCATACCGGGCCGGCGCTGCCGATGGTGTTGTTGAGAAAATCCGGGACAATGTTTCCGGCAAATTCTCCTGCGGCGGTCTGCCAGTCTGTGCGGCCAGCAGTCACGTCGCCCACGAGGGCGGCAGCGCGGTTTCCGGAGAACCATTTGAGCACGTCGGAGAACGCCGTTGGCAGGTACACGACGCGAATCTTCCCGTTGTCATCGCGCCCGAGAAGCAGGTGGAACCGCCGGCGATCCTCTTCGCTCAGGTCGTCCTCGTCATCGCCGAACATCGACGCATTCCAGAGCGTCACCGCGAGGTACGGCAGAGCGAGGCGAAGCACCATGCCCATGCCCGCCCGGGCGCCGAGACTGGCTGCCTGTTTCGCGATCTGGCCCGCGGCCTGGCCGCCGGTGAGTTCGCCGCGCGTGAGCATATCACGCATATTTCGGAACAGGTTGGCGTGATAGCGGAAGTTTACCTCCGTCCACGCCCAGAAGGGAATCGCGAGCGAGCGGAGCGAGTTTCCGTTGGGCGTCAGCTCGCCGTAGTCGCCGAACGTCGCGCGGCTGATCGCCGCCGCCTTACGCGCGCCGAGCTCTTCGTCGGCTTTCCGCTGTGCGCTCTCCAGTTCGACGCGCCGTTTGGCGCGGCCGTCTTTGCTCGCAAAGGCCTCTTCCCGCCGTCGACCGTGTTCGGTCCATTGGAGCACGTAGGGTTGCGCCGACATCACTGCGCCGGTGCCTGGGCCTTGGCGGCCCATACCACGGCCGAGTCGGTCGATCTCGCGGATACCCTCCGGAGCGCCCACGCGCTGCAGCGCCTCTACGTTTCGCCAGTAGGCGCCGCCGTACTGCGGCCTGGAGCCGTTGCGGATCCGCTCGAGGTCGGCCCTGAATTTGGCGAACCGCAGCGTCGCTTCGCGCAGTTTCGACCATTCCATCGTGTTCCATCGGCTGCTCGTGAAATAGGAGGTCAACCGGTTCACTGTCGCACGCTTGAGCGCTTCTCCCGTCGTCTCGAAGGCCTCGAACGGACGCTGGGCGCGCAGCGCGTTTACTTCGGCGGCCGTGAGTGTATCCAGCACGCCCAGCCGAAAAGCCAACCGCACGTCGTCGCTTGCGCTCTCGTCTCCCGTCACAAACCGGTACACGTCGCGGCCGGCGTCGATGAGTCCGCGGGCCATCGCCGGGTCGGCTACGAGCACCTTCTCGAAATCCGACACCGCGTTGTTGAAGTCGAACCGCACCCAGTTCCACGGGGCGAAGAGGATAAAACGCTTCCAGAGTCCCTGTGTTCCGGCGAGCACCTTGACGAGCAGGTTGTCGGTTTTCTTCGCGCGGCGGCTCACGCCGCGCAGCGCCTCGGCGACCGGTTTTGGCAGCACCCACAGCTCCTTGCTGCCGGCCACGAGCATCTCCTGGATCTCGCCGGGTTGGAGCGGCAGGTTGCTCAGCCCCGCCTTGCGCAGTTCCTCGTGGAGCGGCCCGCTGCCGAGCACGATGCCGAGGCGCTTGGCCAGCGCGTCGCGATCGAGCACAAGTTCCGGGTGCAGCGGGATCTCGTCGGGGTCGGGCGCATAGATCGCGTATTCATCCGCGTATTGCTTGTGGAAGATCTGTTGCCACGTCACCGGCGGAGCGTCCGGATCGCGGCGGCGCGCCTGTTTCGCCTCCTCGATCAGCTGCGGTTTGATGTCTTCCCGGGCGATGTAGTCGCGCAGGATGTCGGCGCGGCGGTTGTGGGCGAGGACCTGCACGGCGTGGTAGTACATCGCCTTGAGGTAGTCGGTCTCGATCGGCTTCGTGCTGCCCACCGGGGTGATCAAGTAGGCGCGAAAATCCTGCGCGGTGCCGATCTTCACTCTGGCGAGGTTGCCGTCCCAGCGTTCGAGCATCACGTGCGGGAAGTAGTTGGTGTTGCTCCCCTCCGAGAACACGAAACCGCGGCGCTTCAACTCGTCGGCGATCCTCCCGACAAACGCCTTGTGTCGATCGCGCGCCTCGAGGATCGCAGCCTTCTGCGGGTGCTGGTGCGCGCGGGTCAGCCACAACTTGAAGAGGTGCTCCGCCTCCGCCGGGTTCAGGTTTCCCGGCAAGCTGATCGGGCTGCCGTCGTCGCGGCGGTAGAGACGGCTCCGCGTGAACAGGTCGCCATAAAGCACCACGTTTTGGAAAATCCACCACGGGTCGCTGGCAAGCTCGCCCTCGATGCGTTTGATCTCTGCCCGGCGGCCTTGTTGCCCTGCCTCGTCCTTGGTGGCGGCGATCTGACGGTGCAGTTCCTGCAAACGAGCCTGTTTGTCGCGAGCCTCGCGGGTGGAGAGTTTTTGCAGCGGCGCCACGATGTCCGCCACGGCTTCCTCGGCCTCGCGCCGCACTGGTTCGTCGAGCCCCTGCAACAATCGCAGTCCCTCGCGGAACGTCGCGAACTTTTCCGCCTGTCTGAAAGTCGGCAGTTCCGGCACCGCACTGCGGAAACCACGGATCAACTCGCCCACCTTCTCCACCCAACCGGCGACAGCGCTGCGCGGGGCGAGCGTGGCGGCGCTCACTTCGGAGCCGACCTGTTCGACACCTTCGCGCACCGGATAGGTTTCTTCCGGCGCATCCGGGATCGCGGCGGCCGCCTCACGGGCCAGCGTCTCCTGCGCATCGCGCTCCTGTTCCCGCGCAAACTCCTCGTCCTCGCGCGCGGCTTGCGTTTCCGGGGCCGGCTTTGCCTCGGTGGCGTCGATCTCCGCCTGGCGCTCGAGCGCGGCACGGCGCACGTCCATCTCCTCACGGGTGGCGCGCACGAGGTTGGCGAGGAAGCCGAGCTTCGCGCCGGCGCCGAGGTCGTCACCGGGGATCGCTGATTGCAGTTCCTTCAACCGCGCCAGTCGTTCGCCGAGCTGCGGCCCGGTGTACGCCGAGAAATCGTCGATGATGATCGGTCGCAGGTGCTGCGACAGCTCTTCGCCGGCGGCCAGCGGTTTCGCGTCGCTGTTGCGCGATGGATTCGGATCACCGAAGGCCAGTGGCATCTCCATCTGCGGCGGCGGGAACACACCGTCCTCGGCCGCGCGGCGGATCCGCGCGAGTTCCTGATGGATCGCGGTGCGTTGCTCAAGCAACGCCTCCGCCGGGCGCTTCTCCGCCTGGGCCTGTTCGATCTCGGCCGTCAGTTGGATGATGCGTTCCCGCATCTGGCGCACGCCGGGGATTTTCGCGAGGGCGATGCTCACCGGGTCGACTTCCACTTTCTGCGCCTGCAACACCTTGGCGGCCGCGGCGCGCTCTCGTTTCGCGGCGGCCAACTGGCGCGTGAGTTTGCGCCCCTGTTCCTCCGCATCGGGGGACTGACTTTGTTCCAGCGCCGCGAGCTGCCGACCGATCTCGCGCACCTGGTCCTCGGCGCGATCGAGGCGCTCGCGCGGGTCGGCGGGTTTCTCGGGCGCAGGCTGATTCTCCGCGAGCCGAGGCGTCGCCTGTCGCTCCGCGTTCCGGGCAAACGCCGCGCCGGCGGCCGCCGTGCGTGCCGCGCTGTGGCCGCGGGTCAGAAAGGCCCGGAAATCGTCGATCAGGAAACTTTCCCGCGCCGTGTCGCGCAGTCCTTTGAAATCCGCCACCCGGCGCCAAAGGCCGGCGAGGATTTCGCGCAGTCTGGCCGCCAGATCGAGCACCCATCCGGGTGTGTCGGCGTAGCGATAGCGGCGGCCGGCCCACTCGTCGTTGAGCGCCGCCATCAGTTCGCTAAACCATTCCTCGAGGCCGAGCTCGTCACCCGAAAGGATGTCCTGTTGCGACACCTCGGTGGCGATCTCGCCGTCACGCCAGAGTGGCGACCATTGTTCGGCAAGGTCGCGGTCGTAGAGCGTGCGCAGCGTCCCGCGGGTTTCATCCGAGAGCATGCGCCAGTACGCGTGGGCGCTCTCATGGAGCAGCCGGGCGAGTCCGGTCGCGCCGTCGTTGCGCAGCGCGGCGTCGAGACTGAGCACGATCAGGTCGCGTTCGGCGTGCAGCCGCGGCAGGTACACCGCTTGCACGCCTTCCGGCGGGTTCTCACCCTCGGCCTGCAGCGTGCGTTGCACGTTGTCGATCCGCACATCGATGTCGGCGAAAAGCGCCGGGAACATGGCCCGAAACCGACGTTCCAGTTTCGCGATACGCTTGCGCACCGCCGGTTCGATCTCGGCGGCCGGCGCGGGGTTCTGGTTGCGGGCAAAGCGCGCCGTGTAGGTGCGATCCGGCTGCGACTTGACGTCGGGCAACAGGTCGGCGACCGTCACCGTCGGAACGCCACTCTCGATCCGGTCTTCCGCCTGCTCTGCGGGCCGTCGCCGGCTGATACCAGAGTGGCGTTCTGTCGTTTCCAGATGGTGCAGCGTGGTGCGCCCAGCGAACTGCTTGGTGGTGATTCGTACCGGCACTGTTTTCCCGTCGACGATGGCGGCGGCGACTCTCCGCTGGATCACCGGACCGCGCACGTCGGTCTGCTCCGGTTTTCCGATCGGCACACTCGTGCGGAGTAGCTCGGGCAACAGCGCCGCCACGCGAAACTCGCTCGGATTCGCCTGGAGTCGGGCCAGATGCTTGATGCCGTCGCGGGTGATCTCCACACCACCGAAGGTCTGGCCGCGGTACGGCGCCAGCGCTTCGCGCAACCGCAGGGCGTTCGCCCGGTTGTCGGCGGTCCACTGTCCCGGCGGCGCTTCGATCGGCCGCACTTCGCTGCGGAGGTGCTCTTCCGTGATTCCAGCGGTGATCGGATCAGCACGGCGGGCCGCGGCCGCCCACCGCGCGCGCCCGCGCACCTGGTCCTCCGAGTACTGGCCTGTCGGCATCGCCTCGGGGATATCCGGCACCTCGTAATCCTCGGCGCGCAGTTCGTCCGGGGTGGCGCTGCGGGTGTTGCGATCGCCTTCAAAAAAGTCGACCTGATTAAAACCGGGAATCGTGCGGTCGGGCGCGAGCGGGTGCTGCTGCGGCCGCTGTACGGAAAACCGCGTCGCCGGCGGCAGGCTGCGGGCATATTCGGCGCGCGCCATTTCTCCGCGCTCGTAGAGCCGTGGTGTACGGCCCGCGGCCAGCTCGGCGATCCATGCGAGCACGTCGGCTTCGTCCTGCGGGCCGTTTTGCACGTCCTGTCGGATCTGTTGCGCGAGCGTGTCGAGGGTGTTGCCGTCCTCGCGCCACAGCTTGCGGTTCCTCCCCAGCTCGCTCTCCCGCAGCGTGGCCAGTTCGGCCGCATGCACCGGATGCGCGGGGTTGATGCCGCCATACCGTTCGATCAGCCGGATCTGCTCCTCGCGGGTGAGCGGCTGTTGGCCGCCTTCCTCGCGGCCGCGGCGTTCGAGCTCCGCCTGGGCGCCGGCGATCTCGTCGGGATCCACGCCATCGGCCTCGGTCGCGGCGGCGAGCGGGCCGAGCTCCTCGTCGGGCAGGGCGCGCCAGTCGGCTACCTTGCCCTCGAGGTCGCGGCCGGTGTCGCGGATGCGCGCGCGCTCCAGGGCGGCGCGCTGCGCCTCGGCCCGGGCCTGCGCCGTGCGTTGCTGCTCCGCCTCGAGTGAGGCCCGCAGCTTCGCCTGCTCCTCGGCATCGCGCTGCACGGCCGCCGGGGCATACTGCTGGCGTTGGGCGCCCGCGTACGCGTGGAAATCCCGCAGCGCGGCCACGCTCTCGCGCGGGCTGCTGCCGTGCAGCTTGAGCGCGATCGCGTCGACGAGCTCCGCCGGTGCGCCGGCGAAAATTCTGTTCGCCTGGTCGCGCAGTTCTGCCAGCTCGAGTTGGCGGCTGCGGGCCTGCTTGCCGTCGGGCGTCATCGTCTGCAGCTGCGCGAGGGTGCTTGCGAGACTCTGCATGCTGCGCCAGAAATCGTGCCGCTCGAGGTCGTTCTTGCCTTCGAGATCCTGCACGCGGGGCGCAAGCGCCTCGCCCACGAGGCTCTGCAGGTCACGCTGTTGGAGCGCTTGGCGCCGCGCCTGTTCGGCGGTCGCCGCGCGTTGGCGGTCCGCTTCTTCGGTGGCCGCGGCGATTTCCCGCTGGATCTCGTCGATCGCTGCAGGATCGCCGGCGGCTAGGCCGGCCGGCGTCTCCTTCATTTCCATGGCTCCTGGCAAAGGGACACCCGCGACCGGCTTCGTATTCCCCCCACTCTCAGCCCCATGAGGTGGTTGTTGAGTTCCGGTCGCGGGTGAATTCTGCGACTGCAGCGCCTGTGCCCAACGGGCCAGCCGCCGCTCGCGTGAAAGATTGGTCGCGGTCTCCTGTACGGCGCCGGGCACATCGGCCACCACCTCGGCGATGATGTCCTTCGGCGACAGATCCTCGCCGGCCGCCAGTTCGCCGGCCGCTTCGCCGGTGGCCGCACCGGCGGCCTGCGCCGCGGCTTCCTTCACGGTGGCTATCCCCACTTTCTTGACGCCCTGCCCCATCGCGGCCTTCAGCCAGCGACCGGCGAAACCGGCGGTCAAAGCGTCGAGCACCGCGATCGGCACGCCTTTGCGCAGAGCGAGCGCGCTGGCCTGTCCGACTTTCTCCGGGTCCGCGAAAAACGCCTCGATTTGTTTCGGGTCGCGGAGGTCCACGCCCATGCTCTGCGCCACCTCCTGCAT
>DATGXO010000147.1:0-67816 GCA_035298965.1 Opitutaceae bacterium
AGGGGGCCTGACCGGCACCTCTCAAAGCAGAGGTGCCTGCCCCCTTCCTCCACACCTCCTTCCCCCGCTCAAACCATGGGGAGAAATAGTCCGCACTGATGCGGCATTTTAATCCGCATTGACCAGGTCCGCGCCCCAAACACAAATAACCCGCCCTTTGCGCGTGCGGGGGTGGGTCAATTTGAGACGAGCGAAAGTGGGTCAATTCCTCGCGAGCGTTGACACGCGTCGCGGAAGTGAAGGGCAGCATGGGTCAGCGACGCAGAGCGCGGACCAACGCCGCCAGTTCCTCGAAGGCGCCTCCGCGCACCGTGGTGCCGTCGGGGAGCTGCACTTCCAGCCGCGGGCCCGGCGGACTCGCCGGAGGTTGCGGCCAAAGCACCTGCGCGAAGCGCACCGCCGGCGCGAGCGTGCCCTTGTTCGCCTGCTGCACCCAATGCGCGAACGTCGGGTAACGCAGCCCTTCGCGTCGCGCGAACGCCGCCCGCGTCAACCCGCTGCGTCGCCACGCCTCCACGTGCTCGGCGCGGCGGCCCGCCGGCGTGATCCGCCGCCCGCGCCCGTCGCGCTGTTCCCCGGTCTCGATGATCTCCGTGCTGATCGCGTGCTTGCTCACGCCTGCGATCCTACCGCCTTATGCTCTTCCCGCCTACGGGGCACTCGGTCGGTCGCTTACCTCTATGTGACACCTTGTCGGCGATCGTAGCGATGTGACAAATCACCAAAAAACAAAGAGCCGGGGCGAAATCGCCCCGGCTCTATTGAGCTAGTCAGAGAATGCTAGACGAGGAGAGATCAGAACGAGAAAGTGTTCGTGATCGACCAAGTCATACCATCCTTGATGCGGTAGTTGGCGTAGTCGTAGGAGCCGTCCGATTTCAGCAGCGGTTGAACACTAATCGGCTGCAGATGCGCCTTCTTGCCAACGCTGCGGAGGTTGAGCTGGATGTTCCAATTGATCTTCGAGGTCAGCTGCTTGTTGTAGCCGATCCATAGGTCGAGATCCGACTCACCCTCGCCGTAAACCGGGAGGTTGATGTTGAGGTTCGACAACGTGGTCAGGTTGGTGCGAATCCAGTTCGCATCGGTCGAGTCGGTGAGCAGATAGCCGATGACCGGCGCCTTCTGCCAACGATAGCCCGCGCCGACGTTCACCCCCTTCAGCTTGCCGCTGAAGAGTGTCTCGTCGAACGAGTAATTGACGACGGCGTTGAAGCGCCACTGAGCCATTTCCGACACCATACGACCGTTGGTAGCCACTTGGAACTGATATGGAGCCCAGATATCCGCGTAGAAACGCTGGCCAATCGTGTAGGTGTCGCCAGCCCACCAGAGACGCATGTCGCCGGCGTGAGTGCCGATTAAACGGTCATACATGTCCGTAATCGCAGCCACGAATTGTGGGGACAGCTGGGTTTGAGCCGCGAAGGTACGCGAGGCGTTTAGTGAAAGACTCAGACCCTTGAAAGGCTGGGCCATGAGTTCCATTTCAACACCCGTCGACCGAGTGTCGGCGGTTCCCACCGGGAAGGTACCGCGAATGCGGCCACTTCCGGAGGCCTGCAGGCCGCCGATGTTGGGGTTGTGCACATCGATATCCGGCGAGATGGCGCTCCAGTTACCGGCAGCCCATGCGGCAGCATCGATGTTGAAACCGAATGCATCATACCAGGCCTGACCCATGTTCATGTGAGCGAGCCAGTCGTTGACTGCCGCCTGCTCCATCTGCACGATCGGATCAGCCTTATAGGCATCGCTGAGCGGATCATTACCGGGCCACCAGATCAGATCTTTGAAGGTCTGATTATTTCCGCTTGCGCCCGTCCAGTCCCAAACTCCAGGAGCGGTATTGCCATCGAGGTGGACGCCATTCGAATACGAACTCAACTCACCCGCGAGACCAGCGCGCGCCGTGAGCGCATGCACGGTACCCCAAGTCGGGAGAAGATATAGTTCGTAGGTGTTTGCACCGAGCGTACCATTCTGGCCAGTGGTTTCGGACATACTCGCACCGGCAACTTTGGTTTCGTACCAAGTAGTCTTGAACTGCAGCTTGTCGTTCAGGGTACTGATTGTGAAGCCATACTCCTCGGTCTTGCCAGTCGCATTCGGGAGGCGATCGGCACCGAAACCATAACGGATCTGAGAACGTGTATTCTGACCACGGTTGTAATGGAGACTGATATCAGTACCCCACGGCAGCTTCCCGCGGAGAGCCTTAGGCATGTGCAACACAACACCCCAGCTCACGCTATTTGATGTAACTTCGTCCGTGTAATCCGGGTTGTATTCGATGGAATCAAAATCCCGAATTGAGCCAGTGGCCGGATCAGTCGTTCCGTATCCCGAATCATTGGTTACTTTATCTCGGCGAGCGCCCCAAGTTGGGACGATAGTGTCTTCCCAGAAATATCCCTGCCATGTTACAGCCTTTGAATCAATCTTGGTCCGCAGCTTCGATGCCGTAGTGTAGAGCATATCACGGTCACCTTCATCGGCGTTCAGGATCGCGAAGCTTCCATTGGTCCAACCGGCGTAGTTGGCGGGATTGGCGTAATTGGCCGCCCCCGTCGAACTATTCCACGTGCCTTGGTTCCAAGCTGCGTTCGCCGGAATCGTGTACGAGTTGTATGGGTTGGTCCAATCTTTCGCCTGCGGATCGAGCGTAGAGTTGTACGTCGGATTCCAATAGCGAACCGAGACCGTTCCGGACGGCGATTGCTTAGCCGTGATGTTGCTCAAGTTCGCACCTGAGGCGCTGGTCCGATCACCAACGTTGCCGAGATAGGTGATCCAATCGAGCACACGGGCGCCGTCCGTCAGTTTGGCCTTGTCGGCCAAGCCGACCGCGTTGGCATAGTCAGTCCCGTACGCATATCGGGCCCAGCTTAGATTTCGAATCGTAGCGGTGTTGCTGTCATACAGACCGGTGAACACGTGACGGCCGAGAATTCGCGCGATCAACGACTGCTTGTCCAAGAAGTCGCTGGCGCGCAGTTCGCCAGTCAAGGTTGCACGGAAGCTCTCGCGCAGCGAATCGCGCGAACGGCCGCCCGAATCACGCGTTCCCGAGCCGACAAACGCATACCCCGCATACGGGTTCACCGTCGCGGTGGGATCCCAGATCGGAGATGTGCCAACATATTGGTTGATATCGACACTGATGTACGGGTTGTTGAGATTCCGCTCCTCAGCCTCGGTATAATCTTGCCGGTCATACACCAACTGGATGCCGATCCGGTTATCCAACAATGTCTGCTCAAGTGAGACATTGAAGGAGTGCCAGTACTGCCACTCCCGCTTGTTGGGGCCGTCGAGCAACTTGTTCTGAAAGTCGAAGATCGAGCGGTCGGTCAGCGAATAGGATTTCCAGACGCCGGCGTCGGAACCCGGGAGATTGGCTTCGCGAGCATAGTCGCCGAAAGCAACAATACCCATGGCCGCGTAGTACGGAACACCCCAATCCTTGGATGCCGAGGTTCCCGGGAGGTACTTGCCAACGGGCAATGCCTCTTGGTACGAGGTCGGCGTGCTCGCATCGACTGTCGGATACAGCGCGACCGCATTATTGGTCGTCTGCATCCCGGGGCCCTTGTACTGGCCGATCCAGTAGTTCTTATTCAGCCCAGTGTTCGAGCTGCCGGTGATGCCAGGATATCCGGATGCCCAAAGGACCAGTGAATCGAACGACCGGCGATTGATGGCGTCACCGTTCGCGTCGCTCGTCATGAAGAACGGCGTGATATTGTCCTGCGGCGGCGTATAACGCGGGCGATTCGCCTTCACCTTGCCGTACTCGAAGTTAGCCTTGAGCGAGGTCTTCCCCCAGTCTTTGTTCAAGAACTCCGGGTCAAACCGCATCGCCGCGTAGATGCGGCGGTCGCGATTGAAAGCCGGATCCTGACGGTACTTGGTGTCGTCGTCGAGCAAGGCAACACGGAAGGACAGTTGGTCCTTAAGGAGGACATGGTTGTAGTCGAACGAGCTACGGAAGCTGCCGTAACTGCCGAAACGATTCTCAAGCTTGCCGCCGGTCTTGAAGGAAGCGGAGTTCGTGCTCGTATTCACGATACCCGCCGGACTGCCGACGCCGAAAAGGATTGAGTTCGGACCGCGCTGCAAGTCGACGCGATCAACGATGTACGAGTCCCACGGGATGTCGGAACTGAAGTAGTCGCGTGTATTATCAGCAGAGTCGACACCACGGACACGGGTGTTGGTGCTCGGATTGGCGAAGCTGCTCTGTGAGAATCCGGAAATAAACGTCGAACCCATGCCCGAGAAGTTGCCGCCCGTGCCGGCGACTTCCGTGTTGGTGGTATAGACCAGAAGGTCCTGGTTGTTACGTGCGCCAGTGTCCTTCAAGAACTGCGAGTTGACGACCGAGATCGAGGATGCGACGTCCTTCAACTCGGTACGGACGCGAGTACCGGCGAGCGTGTCCTTCACACCGTAGCCTGAGCCGGACTCCGTCGCGCTAACGACGAACGGCGAGAGAACGACGATTTCCTCCGATTCCGACGCGCTCTCCTTCGGCTGATCGGCGGCTGGCGCGGTCTGCGCCGCTGCGTACGTCCCTGCTCCTAGCAGCAAGAGCGCCGCCATGGGTTGTCTGGCGGCTTGCATTGTCATTTTTGTCATAGCTTTTTGGGTTTGTATGCGGGTTGTGCTTCAAACCGGAAGCCATCTTCCGGCCGAAAGGGGTTAGCAGGATGCCGGGTGGGCACCCGCGCATTGCAGCGATCCCATACGTCCCCACATGCAGGTACGCAGCGCGATATGTCGAAGCGCGCAGACGGAATACCAATCGCGATACACCGTACGAGGCATTGCAAGGGGAGGGGGATGCTGCCGACGAGTACGAGACTTCTCAGAGCTAACGATTTCTCGAAAAATCATCGCGAAGGCACCCGCAGGCAAGCCTTTTTGACAAACCTTCAATCCGTTGCGTTTCCGGGCCCGCAAATACTGGATCCGCGCGCAGCTCGAGCCGCCGCCCGAATTACGGCCTCATGAACGAGGCAAACGAACATCCCAGCACCGAATGTCGCGCGTTCGTCTCGACATGCATCGACGGCCAGTGACTCGTCTCGCCTGAGGTGACCTGAGCTGCTGCGGCAGCCGGTTGATTCAACCGGATCGGTTCCGACGGGGGTTCTACTTCTTCCCGAATTTGAAGATGCCTTTGGCGCTCTTCTGCTCGCCGCCTCCAGCCGTGGCGGCTTCGCCGTCGGCCAATTGCGCGAGCATGTCCTGGAATTTCTTCTGGTCGACTTCGAGCTTCGCGGCTTGGGCCCGGATACGGTCTTCCTGCTGCTTGAGCATCCGGCCCTGCTCTTGGAGCGCGAGCATCTCGTTTTCGAAGTTCTTGCGCTCCGACTCGAATGCGGCGGTGGCCTTGTTGAGCTGATCCCAGCCGGAGCGGAGTTTCTCCTCGCCGGCGGCGGCGGCGGCGGGAGCAGCCGCCGCGCGTTTCTGCAAAGTAACTTTTTCGCTCTCGAGCTGAGTCTGTTGTTTCCGCAAACGTTCTTCGTAGCCCTTGAGATTGGCTTCTTGGATCTGCCAAGACTCGATGTCCTGCATAAGCTCCTGCCGTTCCCGTTCGACCTGCTCGGCGTTCTCCTTGAGCTTGCCCTGTTCGTCCTCGAGCACGCGCTGCTCCTCCTTCAAACGAGCTTCCAGCGCCTTGAGCTGCTTTCGCTGCTCCTCGACCTGCTTCAGCTCTGCCGCACCGACGGCCGGGGCCGCCGCGGCGGCGTTCTTCTTCGCCGCTTCGAGCTCGGCTTTTGCGGAGGCGGCCGCCTTCCGCTCTTGATCGAGGACGGCATGCAATTCGGCTTCCGCGGTAGCCATCTCGGCTCTCGCCTCCTCAAGCTGCTTTGCCAACCGGTCCTTCTCCGCGCGCAATGCCACCAACTCGCGGTCGACTTGTGCGCGCTTTGCCGCATCGGCGCCGCCCGTGGCACGGCCAGCGCCAAGCTCGGCGCGTTCGCGATCCAGTGCGGCAGTGCGTGCAGCGAGCTCGGCGGACTGCTGCTCGATTTCCGCGCGCTGCTCGGCGAGCGTCGACTCCAACTGGGACATCTCCTCGCGCTGGCCGCGGATCATTGCGGACTGCTTCTCGAGCGCGGCCTGTTGATCGGCCAACGAGCGCCGCAGACTCTCAACCTTGATGGTCTCGCTACGGTGCTTGGTCTGCGCGGCCTGCAACTCGCTCCGCTCCTGCTCGACCAGCTGGCGCTCCTCTTCGATCTGTTTGAAAAGCTGCTCGCGCTCCGCGGTGAGCCCAGCGCGCTCCTTCTCAAGCAAGGCCTCAAGTTGCGTGATGCGACTCTTCTCGTTGCGGGCAGCCGCCTCGAACGATTTCAACCGCGCGGTACGCTCCTCGAGCGCTGTCTGCTGCGCCGCAATCTGCTCGGCCTCCTGCCGCACGCGTGCGGCCTCCTCCTGCATCCCGGCGAGTTGCTGCTCCTGCGCCTGGAGTTCCGCGCTCTGAGCCTCCAACTCGGCACGTTGCTTCTGAAGGCGCGTAGATTCGTCACGAGCGGCGGCACGTTCCTTCTCGAGCGCGGTACGAGCGGCGGTCAACTCCGCCTCGTGCTGGGCGCGAGCCTGGTCGAGCTCGCGCTGCGCCTGCTCCACGCCGGCGAGCTTCTGGGCTTCGGTCGCGAGCCGTTTCGCCTCCGCGTCGAGCTCCGCTTCCCATTGCTTCTGCTCGGTACGGGCGCCCTCGAGTTCCGCTGCTTCCTGCGCGATCTTCGACCGATCGGCGGCGAGCTTCGCATTCGCCTGTTCAAACTCCTTCTGCTGCTCGACGAGCTTGGCCCTGCGCGCGGCAAGTTCCGCGGCCTCAGCGTTGGCCTTCTCCGCCGCGGCTTTGGCATCGGCGATTTCTTTCGCGAGCTTCGCCTGCGCTTCCTTGAGCTGAAGCTGTTCGGCCTCCTGCGCGGCCTCGGTGGCGGCAAGCTGGTTGGCGCGCTGTGAAAGCTTCTTGGTCTCTTCGGCGACTTTCGCTTCATTCGCGCGCAGCGCCTTTTCCTGGGCCTGCAACTCCTCGAACTTGCGCTTCGCTTGGGCGACGATGGTCATCTCCTCCGCGAGTTTCGCCTCGCGGTCGGAAAGCTCGGCCTCGCGCAGCGCCAAGGCGGATTTGTCCTGCTTGATCTTGGCGTCGGCGTTCTTGATCTCGCCGAAACGCGCCTGCTCCTGCGCGAGCCGCTCTTCGGCGCCGCGCAGTTTCTCCTCGCGCTGGGTGAGCGCCTCGGAGGTCTTCTCGAGCTGCTGCTTCAGCTGCTTGAGTTCTTCGAGCTTGGCGATCTCCGCTTCGACGAGTTCGCGTTCGCCGGCGAGTTCGCTCTTCGCCTTCGCCAACGCGGTCAGATCAGTCTCCAGCTTCTTCGCCGTATCGGCCAACTCGGCTTCGCGTTTCGCGAGCGAGGCCTTCCCCTGCTCGAGGAACTTCGTCTGCTGCTCGATCGCCGCCTGGTCGGCCGCGATTGCGGCGGCCTGTTCGGCCTGTTCGGCCTCCTGCGCCTGCAACTGCGCGACCTGCGTTTTCAGCAATTCCTGTTGGCGGGCGACACCCTGCCGCTCGCCTTCGAGCTGTCCTTGCGCGCGAGCAAATTCCTTCTGTTTGGCGGCCAACGTGGCCGCATCGCGCTCGAGCTTCGCCGCGTGCTCTCGCACTTGGGTCTGCTCTTCGCGCAACCCGGCGAGCTCGCGACGCTGGTTCTCGATCTCCGCCTGCTCGGAGGCGACACTCTCGGCGGCGGCGGCAAGCTGCTTGTCGCGGCGGTCGAGCTCGACCTCGCGCGACTTCAGACGTTCGAGACGCGCCAGTTTCAGATCGAGCTCGGTGCGTTCGGCACGCAGCGCCTTTTCCTTCTCGGAAAGCGTGTTCTCGGTGAGCCGGATGCCTTCGCGCTGCTCCTCGATCTGGATCCGCTCGTCCTCGATCTGCTGGCGCTCGGCGGCGATCTGGCGGCGTTTTTCCTCCAAGCCGCGCGAGTTCGTGCCAAATGCGGCTTCCTGCTCCTTCAACCGCGCGGTCGCCGTCGCGAGATCCGCGCGGGCCTTGTCGATTTGCGAGCGCTCGGCGACGGCCTGCTCGGCCTGCGCCTGCAGATCCGCGAGTTGCGCCCGCTCCTCGGCCAACGCCTGTTCGCGTTTGGCAAGATCAGCTGCAACCGCATCGAGCTGCTTCTGGCGTTCCAGTTTCTGGGTGAGATCGGCCTTCAGGCGCGCGGCCTCGGCATTCGCCTTCTCGGCGGCGGCACGCAGACTTGCGACTTCCTGCCGCTCGGCGGCCAGCTTGGCGTCGGCCTGTTTCGCGGCGACCATCTCTGTCTCCGCTTGGGCAAGACGCTCCTCGAGCTCGCGCACGCGCTTGTCGACGGCGGCCTTCTCGGCGGCCGAGGCTTGCGCCTGCTTGCCACGACCGGCGGCAAGTTCGCTCTGCTGCTTCGTGAGCGCGGCGCGCTCCTGCTCGATCGCCACCTTCTCGGCCTCGAGTGTGGCGATCTGCTGCTGCGCCTGTTTCGCCTCGGCTTGGATTTTCTGGAGCTGCGCCCGCGCCGCGGCCATCTCGGCCTCGATCTTTTGCGACTGGGTGCGGCTCTGTTGCAGCGATTCCACCTCGCCCTGCAACGCCTCGCGTTCGGCGCGGAGGTTTTCCGTGGTGATCGCGAGTTCGCTCTGCTCCTTCGAAAGTTTCCCCAGGTCGGTCTTGAGCGCCGCGAGTTGCTGCGTCAACGCGCTCGCGTCTCCGCCGCCCGCAGCGGGCTTGCCGCCCTTGCCCACCGCCGCCGCGGGTGCGGACGGCAACGCATCGATCTCTCCGAGCGCATCGGCTCCGGCGAACGCCTGGCCGGGGCGCAGCAACAGGTGCGCGCGCTCGACGATCGCCTTGAAATCCTCGGGCTGGTTGAAGACATCGGCCACGCCGAGACGGATCGCCTGGATGATCGCCGGCAACGCCAGATCCTTCGCCAGCAGGAACACCGGCAACGTGGGCTGTTCGGCGCGAATCGCCGCCAGCATGTCACTTTCGGGCGTGCGCAGAGCCTGCTCGATCAACGCCAGATCGAAGAGTTCATGCTTGGCCAGCTCGACCGCTTCCGTCGCCTTCGAGGCGCCGCGGACGTCGAATCCCGCGTCGGCGAGCAGCAGCGTCAGGGTGCGCTTCGCCTTCGGGTTGCTGTGGGCGATCAGGATTTTTTTCGTCAAGGCCGGGAGGGGAAAGTGGTGTGGGTGAGGAGGTAAACGGGGCCGATCCGACAAGACAAGCGGGGTTTTCCCGGCCAAATGGCGGTCCGATGGGCGGGGGCCGGGAGGGCTTACATCGGCAATTTGCCCCAGAATTTCGCTGTGAAAACTCGTCCGCTCCGCGGCGAGCGCCGATGTTCACGAAGTCTTTACTGCACGAAACACACGTCGTTCCCGTAAAACGCGACCGTCTCCCCGAGCGGCTCCGGCCATCGGACTCTGATCGGTTCCCCTCAAGACCTCAGCAGCAGACCCGCGTCCGCTCAGGTGCGGAACAGCACGCCCTCGCGTTTGAACAACGCCACCGCGCCAGCCAAAGCCGCCGCCGCGTACAACGCCGTCGAGCCGAAGATCAGCGCGAGATAAGGCCAGTGCCACACGCCGGTCAGCAGCTCCTTGCAGGCGAGCGTGAGGTTGAGCACGGGCACGAGCGCGAGCTTCGTGTTGAGCTCCACGCCGGGGAGCATCCCGATCATCGCCGGCAGCACGATCACGAAGACCAACGGGGAAATGTACGTCTGCGCCTCCTTGGTCGTCTTCGCGCAGAGCGCGACAGCCAGCAGCACCGCCGCGAACAGCACCGCGATCGGCAGCACCATCACGAACACGCCCGCTGCACCGAGCGGATCCAGCGAGAGCTTCGCACCTTCCCCGGCCGCCGCGGCGCCCTCCGGACCGGCGAGCATCACTGTACCTCCGATCAGGATACTACCGACCATCGAGACGAGGGTGCATGCCATCGTCGCCAGCGACGCGCTGAGCACCGTGAGAAACTTGCCGAGCACGAGCGCGGTGCGGTCCACCGGGCTGCAGAGCAGCGTCTCCATGGTGCCCCGCTCCTTCTCGCCCGCCGTCAGGTCGATCGCAGGGTACATCGCACCGGTGAAGCACAGGAGGATGATCACGTACGGCACGATGCCGCCGAGCAGGTTGCCCGCCTTCTTCTCCGGCGCGGCGTTGTTGCGGCGGATCTCGAAGGGCCGCACGAGCGCCGCCGGCAGCCCGCGCGACTCGAGCCGCGCCGCCACCGTGCGATCGCGGAATTCGCGGAAAAACCGCTCGAGATCGCGCAAGCCGAAGCCGCTCTTCATGTCACCTTCGTTGTGATGCAGCGTCACGCTCGTCGGCTCGCCCGCCGCGAGTGCCGCGGCGAAGCCCTCTGGAATCTCCACCGCCGCGCGCACGCGGTTGTCGGCGATCATCCGGCGGAAATCGCCCTGCGGCTCGACGATGCGCATCCGCGCATCCGCGCGCAGCGCCGCGAGCAACTCCGGCGAATCCGCGCCACCGATCACGACGATCGGCGAAGCCTCGTCCTGCGCCTTCTTCACGATCTTCGCCATCACCGCACCGGCGGTGAGCAGCAGCAACGGCATCACCAACGTGGGCACGACGAACATCGAGATCACCGCGCGCCGGTCGCGCAGCGAATCACGCAATTCCTTCGTGAACACCGTCCAGACATGGGACCAGAACATCGTCGTTTCCTCCTTGTTGGCTCAGCATTCGCCGCGCTCGGTCTCGCCGCCGACCGCCTTCACAAAAACGTCCTCGAGATCGCGTTCGCCGAAGCGCGCGCGCAACCCCTCCAACGATCCTTCCGCCACGAGCCGGCCGTTGTGGATGATGCCGATCACATCGCAGAGCTTCTCCGCCTCCGCCATGACATGCGTCGAGTAGATCACGGTCTTGCCTCGCTCGCGGCAGCCGCGCACGAACCGCACGATCGCGCGCGCCGCCATCACGTCGAGGCCGAGCGTGGGCTCGTCGAAGATCATCACCGCGGGATCGTGCACGAGCGTCCGCGCGATCGAGGTGCGCTGCTTCATGCCGGTCGACAGTTTGTCGCAGCGGCGGTCGAGAAACTCGTGCAACTCCAGCTCGTCCGCGAGGTGCGCGATGCGCGCGCCGACCTGCCTCGTGTCCAAGCCATGGAGCCGGCCGAAATAGGCGATCGTCTCGCGCGCCGTCAGGCGGCCATAGAGCGCCGTGCTCGCCGCGAGGAAGCCGACCAGCGCACGCACCTGCTCCGGCGCCGCGACCACATCGCAGCCGCCGACCGTCGCCGCACCGGAGGTCGGGCGGAGCAGTGTTGCGAGCAACCGCAACGCGGTGGTCTTGCCCGCGCCGTTTGCGCCGAGCAGCCCGTAGATGCGGCCGGGCTCGGCGCGCAGGCTCAGGCCGTCGACGGCGCGGATCTCGCCGCGTTTCTTGTCGCGGAAGATCTTCGTGAGTTCGCGGGCTTCGATCATGGGTATCGGTGGTGTGCGGGAAACTTCGGCCGTCGTTCAGAGGCTCAACTGCTCGCGAAACGCCTGCGCTTGGCGTCGCGAGAGCTCGACGCGCGGGCCGCCCTTGATGTGGACGAGCAGTCCGCCGCTGAACCACGGCTCGATCTTGTCGATCCACTCGAGGTTCACGAGCTGCCGCCGGTTCGCGCGGAAAAACATCCGCTGGTCGAGCCGCTCCTCCATCGCGTTGAGGGAGCGGAAAAGCAGCGGCTGCGCGCCGTCGAAATGCACACGCGTGTAATTGCCCTCGCTCTCGAGCAGCCGGATCGAGCGCACTTCGACAAACCAGCACTGCTCGCCCTGCCGCACGAAGACCTTGTCGTGCGCGTGGAGCCGGTCGGTGCGGACCGTGACGGGCTCCGCACCCTCCTCGGCCGCGGGCGCAGCGGTGAGTTTCGTCAACGCCGCCGCGAGCCGCGCCGGGTCCACCGGTTTGAGCAGGTAGTCGAGCGCGTTGAACTCGAACGCCTTCACGGCGAATTCGTCGAACGCGGTCGCGAAGATCACGTGCGGCAGCGGCGGATCGAGCGACTCGAGCAGCGCGAAGCCGTCCTCGCCCGGCATCTGCACATCGAGGAAGAGCAGGTCGGGCTTGAGCGTCGCCACTGCCTGGCGCGCCTCCGCGGCATCGGCCGCCTCGCCGACCACCTCGATGTGCGGATGGGCGGTGAGCAGTTTGCGGAGTTCCTTGCGGGCGAGGCGTTCGTCGTCGATGAGCAGGGCTTTCATGGCACGGCGGGAAGGGAACGATACGCAGGCGCGTTGTGGACGCCGGCGAGCGGCAGCTCGATCGACGCAACCACGAGCCCGACCGGCTGCGCCTCGAGGCGGAGGCGGGCCTTCTCGCCGAAGATCAGGCGCAGGCGCTCCGCGGCATTGCGCAGCCCGAGGCCGGTCGAGCCGCCCCGGGCGTCGAGCGTGCCCGGATTGGTGACACGCAACAGCAGCCGCTCGCCATCGCAGCGGCCCACGATGCTGATCTCGCCGCCCTCGCGGCGCGGCGCGATGCCGTATTTCACGGCGTTCTCCACGAGGGTCTGGACGAGCATCGGCGGCACGTTCACGGCCTGCGCGTCGGGCGAGACCTCGATCCTCACGCGCAACCGGTCCTCGTGCCGCACCTGCTCAAGCGCGAGGTAGTCGCCGACGATCTGCAATTCGTCGGCCAGCGACACGGTCTCGAGCTGGCCGGCCTTGAGCGAGTAGCGGAGCAGGTTGGCGAGCCGGGTGACGGCGTCCCGCGCCTGCGCCGGATTCTCGTCGATGAGCGCGCGCAGCGAGTTGAGCGAGTTGAAGATGAAATGCGGGTTCACCTGCGACTTGAGCGCACGCAGCTCCGCCTCCTTGGCCGTGCTCTGGAGCTGCCACACCGCCACCTCCGACCGCCGGTAACGTTCGAACAAGTGGTATCCGAAATACAGAGCCGACCAGACGAACATGAACACCGTGCCGTTGAACACGCTGTAGACCACCACCGTCGCACGGCTGATCTGCACCGTCTGCTCCCCCTGGCTCTCGAAGATGTGCAGCAGCGGCCACGTCAGCCCGGTCCAGGCCACACCCAGCAGCAGCGACGCCAACCCGATCCGCGGCAGCAGCGCGCGCAACGACAACTGCGCCCAGCCGCGGCGGTGGATGTGCAGGCGATAGAGGTGCGTCAGCACGAGACCGATGCAGTTGCCCGCCACGATCAACGCGATGTCCGTCGGTGTCGGCTGTTTGTTGATCACCTCGCCCTTCACAAGCACCTCGCCCTGCGCGTACAACAGGCAGAAGTAGAGCAAGGTCCACCCGCCCCACCCCACGGCCTGGCACGCGACATAGAGCCGCGAATTCCGCGAAGCGGGTCTCTCGGTAGGCGGCACGACGGGCGACGACATCGCCCGCAGCCTAGCGAACGCGCGTTCGGCCGCGCCACGTTTTATTCCGGCGGTTGCAGAGAGGGGATGGGCGGTTGGCGCGCCGCGCACTTGAGCCGCGCACCACGCTCCGGCAGGCTGTCCTCATGAGCCCAGCCGAACTCGCCGCCACGCTCGATTCCACCAATCTCCGCCTCGACGCCACCGAAGCCGACCTTGGCGAACTCTGCCGCAACGCCGCGCTCCACCGCTTCGCGTGCGTCATGCTCTACCCTAGCAACGTCCCCTTCGCCGCCCGCCAACTTGCCGGCACCGGCGTGCGCATCGGCACGGTGATCGGCTTTCCCAGCGGTCGGTTTTCGACCCGCGCCAAACGTGCCGAGATCGAAACCGCCCACGCGGCCGGCGCACACGAAGTCGACATCGTGATGAACTACGCCGCGCTCCGCGACGGCCGCGCCGCCGAAGCAGCCGACGAAGTCTCCGCCCTCACCGCCACCGCACATGGGCTCGGTCTCCTCGTGAAGATCATCGTCGAAACCTGCTACCTCGATCACGCCCAACGCCTCGCCGCGCTCCGGCTCTGCGAAGCCGCCGGCGCCGATTTCATCAAGACCTCCACCGGCTTCGGCTCCGCCGGCGCCGTCGTGGAACACCTCCGCGAGTGGACCGCCGCGCGCACCGGCCGCATCCGGCTCAAGGCCAGCGGCGGCGTCAAGAACCTCGCCCAGGCGCGCGTGTTCCTGGCCGCCGGAGCAGCGCGACTGGGCACCTCGAGCGCCGTCGAGATCCTCGCCGAACTGGCCGGGCAGCCAGCCCTTGCCCGCGAAGGATACTGACCGAAGCGGCGCCAATTGAAGAACAACGCATTCCGGATACGCCGCCGCACCGGCTCCTGTGAATTTTCCGTCAATCCCGAACCTCCGAGCTTCACACCGCAAAGGAACGCTTCGTTTCCGCGCGAGCGGTGCTAAATAGTTTCGCAACAACCCAGAACCGATGGCCGACCCGAGCCCTTACCCGTCACCCCTGCGGCTGGGACTGAATCCCCGCACCAGTCCCGCCGAAGCCGCAGCGTCCTCCACGCCGGGTTCGGTTCGCAGCATCCGCGATCTCGCCGGCCGCACCGCACTCTGGCGCCAGCCCAGCCAACTGCGGCAAGAATACGAGATGGTGATCGGCGAAGAAGTCGTGGCCACGCTGCGCTGGCGCAAGAACGTCGGCACAAACGCGGTCGGCCGCTCGCCCGACGGCACGTGGTCGTTCAAAGCCGCCGGTTTTCTCAATCCGCGCGTCACGCTCCGCTTGCCAAACTCCGACTACGACTTCGCCGTCTTCCGTCCGAAGAACACCGGCGAAGGCGTGCTCGAAGCGATGGCGGATCAACGCTTCACCTGGCGCTGCGTGAACTTCTGGCAGAACGCCTGGGCGTTCTTCGACCCCGAGGGCGATCGCCTCATGACGATCAAACCCGACGCCACCAGCCCCAAACTCGGCGCGCAGGTGGCCATCGAGCACAAGGCATCCTCCCACCAGGAGATCGGTTATCTGGCAATCCTCGGCTGGTACCTGCTCGTGCTCATGGCCGAGGATGCCGCCGCCGGCCAGCCGGGCACCTGACGCTTTTCCCCCGCAAACCCACACACGACCCCGCCGACAGTCCGGCGGGGTTTTGTTTTGCCCGGCGTCGTGGAAACGTCCGGGAAACGTGTCCGGCGGATGCCGCGCACCGCAGGCGCGACGTTCAGATCGCCTCGCCGCGGTAAACGACTCCCGCCGCCGCACGCCACGCGTCGAGCACGGCCATGTTGCCGAGCGTGTCGGCCCAGGTCATCGCCTCCACCTCCGCACGCCCGTCGCGGATCGCCGCGGCAAACGCCTCCGCCTCGTACGCGTACAGCCCGCGCTCGGCCGGCACCGTGATCGTCTCCGGCGCGCTCCCGCGGCGATGCAGCACGAGCTCGGTCGCGCCGCCCGCTCCCGCGGCGAACCACGGCTCCGGCACGAGCAACCATCCCTCGGACCCGTAGACGCGCACGACGTTTTCCATTTCGAGCGACACACCGCAGGCAACCTGCGCCGTCACGCCATCGTCGAAACGCAGCAGCGCCGTCGCGTGCAGATCGGTGCCCTCCTCCGGCTGCAACCGCGCCGCACCCGCGACTGACGCCGGCTCTGCAAACGCCCGCCCCTGCGCCGCGCCCGCGAGCAATCGCGCCATCGACACCGGATACCCGCCCACATCGAGGATGCCACCGCCGCCGAGCGCGTTCGCAAACAACCGGTGCCCCGGCTGGAACTCGCAATGGAAGCCGAACGCCGCCTGCACCAGCCCGAGCCGGCCGATCGCGCCGCCACGCACGAGCTCCACGAGCTTCGCCGTCTGCGGATGACAGCGGTACATGAACGCCTCCATGAGCGTCACCCCGCGCTCCCGCGCCGCGGTGATCACACGCTCGCTGTCACGGCGGTTCAATGTCAGCGGTTTTTCGCAGAGCACGTGCTTGCCCGCCCGAGCCGCCGCGATCGCCCACTCCGCGTGCGCCGGATGCGGCGTCGCCACATAGACGGCCTCCACCTCCGGATCCGCGATCAACTCGGCGCCCTCCACCGCGCGCCCCGCGCCGACTTCGCCAACAAATCGCGCCGCGCTCTCGCGCGCCCGGCTGCCGACCGCGACGAGGCGTCCCGAAGTCGTTTGCCGGAGCGCCTCGGCGAACTTGTGCGCGATCATTCCGGTGCCGAGGATTCCCCAACGAAGCGGCGTGTGGCTCATGCCCCGAGTTGGGGCCGCCGCTCGGCGCGCCGCAAGCCCGCGCTCGCCAAACCCGCGCCGGCGCGCTTCGCTCGCCGCGATGTTGCCCGCCGCCGAGATCAAACGCCTCCAGCGCCTGCGCGACGACGAGCGTTTCCGCCGCAACGAAGGCGTCTTCATCGTCGAGGGCGACAAAGCCGTGCGCGAGTTCGTCGACTTCGGCCGCTTCATCGGCGACCTCTACGTCACGCCCGAGTGGGCCGGCTGGAAACGCGAACCCTCGGCGCACGAGGAGCCCTATGCCTTCCACGAGGTGACCGACGCCGAGATGGCCCGCGTCAGCCACCTCCCGTCGCCCTCGTCGATCCTCGCCGTCCTCGCCCGCCCAACGCCGCAGCCACTCGATCTCGCGCAGCTTCGCATCGGCTTCACACTCGCGCTCGATGCCGTGCAGGACCCTGGAAACGTCGGCACGATCATCCGCATCGCCGATTGGTACGGCTTCGACCGCATCCTGCTCGGCGACGGCTGCGCCGATCCGTTCTCCCAGAAAGTCGTCAACGCCAGCAAGGGCTCGCTCGCGCGCGCCGAGTTGCACCGCGTCGAGCTGCCCGCCGTGCTCGCTTCCGCGGGCGTGCCGGTGCTCGGCTGCGATCTCGACGGCACCGATCTCCACCAACTCGTCGCGCCACCGGCCGCCATCGTCGTGATCGGCAGCGAGGGCCGCGGGCTCTCCGCTCCCGTGCGGGCCGCGCTCACGCAGCGCATCACGATCCCCTCCTTCGGCCGCGCCGAGTCCCTCAACGCCGCCGTCGCCGCCGCCATCGTGTGCGACAACCTCCGCCGCCTCGCCGCCGCGGAATAGTCCCGCGCGTGGTGCCGCCCGCGGAGCAGCGAGACGCAGCGCATTCCGTTTGTGGAACTGCTCGCGAGAGCAGCTCTCCATCGCGGCACCGCGGCATTTCCACCCGGCCAGCGAGAAACTCTGTAACCTTTCCCACGCCCCGCGGTTTCCCCTCCCGACGCTCAGACCCGTCGCTTGGAAACCGTGATCGCCGACACACCAGATTTCAGCCTAGCCTCGCCCGCGCAGCCGGCGGCGTTCGCTCCCGCGGCTGATCGCATGGAACCCTCCGACCACGAGCTGATGCTCGCCGTTCGCGCCGGCGAACTCCGCAACCTCGGCGATCTCTTCGAGCGCCACCACCGCGCGCTATACGGCTTCTTCGTCCGCCTCACACATGATCGCGACGCGAGCGAGGACCTCGTCCAGATGGTTTTCTACCGTATCCTAAAATACCGGCACACCTATCGCGACGAAGGGAAGTTCTCCGCCTGGATCTACCACCTCGCGCGCAAGATCGCCGCCGACCACTTCCACTCTCGTCGCGGCCGCGCCACGTTGCCCGCCGACGCCGAGGAATCCCCGTGGGAAAACCTGCCCGACCAGGCGCCCGCGCCCGATGCCCGCGCCACCACCGCCGACGATCTCTCGCTGCTCGACCGCGCCATGGGGGAACTCTCCGCTGAACAACGCGAGCTACTCGTGCTCGCGCGTTTTCAGGGACTCTCGCAGGAGGAGATCGCCCGCTTGTTCGACACCACCGTGGGCGCCGTGAAGGTCCGCGTGCACCGCGCGTTCGTCGCGTTGCGCGACCGCTATTTCCGCCTGCGCCGCACGCCGCTCGCCTGATTCCCCTTCAACCGCCGCCTCTTTTCCGATCATGAGCTGCGACTCCTTCCAGGAAGATTTCCTCGAGTACCGCGCCAACCGGCTCAGTCCCGAGCGCACCCAGGCGCTCGGCGAACACCTCCGCACCTGCCTCACCTGCCAACGCGCCTGGGCCGATTTCCAGGAACTCGACCGCAAACTCGCGTCGGTGCCGACCCCCGAGCCCTCCGCCAACCTCTCGCGCAACTTCTACGCGATGCTCGACACCCATCTCGCCGCCCAACGCGAGCCCGGCGTCTTCGCCCCCGTGCGCCGTGGTTTCGCCCGGCTCTGGTCCGAGTGGATGCCGGTCAATCCGTTCGCGCAGGCGGGCGCGGCCGCGGCGCTCGTCGCCTGCGGCGTGCTCACCACCCTTTGGATGCAAACTCGCCGCGAGCGCGATGCCGATCTCGCCGCGCTGCGCCAGCAAGTCGATGCCGTCACCCGGCTTGTCGCCTACACCGCGCTCGACCGCGAGTCCGCCCCGGATCGCGTGCAGGCCATGCTCACCACCGACACCGCCAACTCTGTCGGCATCGCGAAACTCCTCAGCGCGCTCTCGCTCGACCCCAACGTCAACGTCCGCCTCTCCGCCCTCGATTCGCTCTACGCGCACGCCGGCGACGCCGCAGTTCAGTCCGGAGTGCTCGCCGCACTCACGCGGGAGGCGTCACCAATTGTCCAAGTCGCGATGATCGACTTCCTCGCCACCGCCCGCGCCACCGAGGCGCAAGGCCAGTTCGAGACCCTCGCGCGCAACCCCGCCACCAACTCCACCGTGCGCGCCGCCGCGACCAGCGGCCTCGCGCGACTCCTTTGAACGCTCCCCACCGCAGATTTTTCCGCCCCATGAAAACGATTCGCCACCTTCTTCCGTTCGCCGCCGCGCTCGCCGCGACGCTGGCGATCTCCGCCGCCGCGGCGGAGAAGACCATCACGTTCAGTAAACCCGACGCGCCGCACACCCTCCGCGTCGATGTCACCAGCGGCAGCGTGGTCGTGCGAGGCGCCGATGTCCGCGAGGTCTCGGTCTCATCCAGCACCGAGGCCGAGCACAAGGACACCCGCCGCGAGGACGGCCTGCGCGTGATCGCCGGCTCCGGCGCGTACAACGTCACCGAGCGCGACAACGTCGTGCACGTGACGCAGGACTCGAACGCCTTGTTCCGCGGCGGCAGCGATTTCGAGATCACCGTGCCGCGCGACACCTCGGTCATCATCAAGGTCGCGATCAACGGCGATGCCGAGGTGCGCGATGTCTCCGGCGACATCGAGATCAGCAACCTCAACGGTGAGGTGACGCTGGACAACGTCGGCGGCAGCGTGGCCGTCGACACAATGAACGGCGAGATCACTGCGCGCTACGTCGCGCTGCCGGCGGGCAAGGCCCATTCGTTCTCCTCGATGAACGGCCAGATCGTCCTGTACGTGCCGACCTCGGCGCAGGCGACCTTCCGCCTTCGCGCGCAGAACGGCACCGTCGCCACCGATCTCGACGAGACGATCTTCGCGACCACGACCGAGAAAGGCTCGAGTGAGTTTCCCGGAGCCGGCGGCATCCGCGCCGGTGTCGAGGCCGCCCGCGCGGCCCTCGAAGTCGCCCGCTCCCTCGCGCCCAACGCGTACGGCAATCCCGCGCCCGAGCCGGATGCGGAGCCCCAAGTCGAGACATCCGACACCGCCTCCGCTCCCTCTGCCGACGTGAAGCCGCCCAAAGCCCCGAAACCGCCCAAACCGCCGCGCGCGCCGCATGCGCCCACGTTCCCCGCCTTCGGTGGACAAGTCGTGACCGGGCTCCTCAACGGCGGTGGCATCGAAGTCCGCGCTACGACGATGAACGGCGAGATCCAGATCCGGAAAGCGAAGTAGCCGCAGTCGCTCTCTTTTCTCCATGCTAATCGAGGCGCCCGCCTAGCGGGCGCCTTTTTCGTCGCCACCGAAAGCGCGCGCACACCACGGCTCCGCAGGGCCGCCGCAGAGCAGGCTGTAGCCGGCAGGCCGCGCCAAGGCCCAATCTGTCTACAAACTCGCGTCTCCGTTCCACCGGTGCGGCGTTTGGTTCTTGTTGAGCCGCGCGCGGCGACCCGCAGGATCGCGGCGTTTCCCAACCGGCTCTCATGCCGCGATCAACGTCCCGCTCGCACAGACTCGCACCATGAAAAAATTCCTCTTCGTCGTCGTGTTTCTCGGTCTCGTCGGTCTCGGCATCTGGAAGTGGTGGGGCCGCCTCGATCCGCACAAGCCCGCCACCGCCGCGGTTCCCGCCGCCTCCTCCGGCGCTACGGCTTCCGCGAGGTCGAGCGCGTCAAATCTCGACAAGCTCGACGGCCGCATCGAGGCCGCCACCGAGGTGCCCGCGCTCGCACCCGCCGCTCTGTACCCGATGAAGGACAATACCTTCGACCTCGAGCTCTCCGAGTACGCCGGCTACGCGGGCCTCATCGCCGCCAACGGCGGCCTCGAGCCGAACGAGAACTCCTACTTTTTCAAGAAACACGGCTTCAAGGTCCGCATCTCCGTCAGCGAAGAGGAAAGCTGGAACGCCCTCAACGCCGGCCGCATCGGCGGCGCCGCGACGACTGTCGACGTGCTCGCCGTCTACGCGAAGACACTCCAGGCCGTCGTGCCCGCGCAGATCGGTTTCTCCCGCGGTTCCGATGCGCTCCTCGTCACCGCCGACGTGAAGCGCATCAACCAGCTCAAGGGCCGCGTCGTCATGGCCGCGCAGTTCACCGAGGCCGATTTCTTCATCCGCTACCTCGCACAGGAGGCCGGCCTCGAGTGCGCCGCGCTCGCGGCCGGCGAACGTCCTGACCCGGAGCGCATCAACCTCGTCTACGCCGAGACCGCGTTCGAAGCCGGCGATGCGTTCGCGGCCGCTGTCGAGTCGGGCAACTCGCCGCTGGCGGGCGCCGTCGTTTGGGGGTCAAAAATCCAGGACGTGCTCCAGCGCACCGCCGGCAAGACCTCCGCGCTCGCGACCAACCGCAATCTCCTCGTCGTCGCCGACGTGCTGCTCGTGAACAAACCGTTCGCGCAGGCCAACCCGCAGATCGTCACCGGCCTCGCCGACGGCCTGCTCCACGGCAACGACCTCGTCCGCACCGCGCCCGAGGCGCAACTCGACGTAGTCGCGAAGGCGTTCAAGTGGACGCGCGAGCAGGCGCGCGCCGAGCTCGCCCTGATCCATTTCAGCAACTGGCCCGAGAACAAGGCGTTCTTCTCCGGCGCGATCGACGCCGCCGGCAGCTACCCGGGCATCTACCAGTCTGCGATTTTCGCCTACGGCACGTTCGCCAACCACTCCGTACCCGCCGAGCGTTTCCTCGACCTGAAGCTCGAGCCCCTCGCCGCCGCCTACGCCTCGCAGAAGATGGAGATCCAGCCAATCCGCGCCGCCGCCTCCTCCACGCTTGAGCAGAATCCGCTGCTCACGCGCAACATCCGGTTCCTCTTCGCGCCCAACTCCGCGAACCTCGAGAGCAATCCCGACAACGACAAGAACTACGGCTCCATCAAGCAGCTCCTCCAAGTCAGCCCGGGCTCCACGATCCTGTTACGCGGCCATGTCGACGACGCGATGGTGCCCGAGTTCCGCAAGCAGGGCGGCGACGCCTTCGTGCGGCAGATGTCCTTGAAGGCGATGCAGCTCAGCAAGGACCGTGCGGAATCCGTGCGCACTGAGATGGTGAAACGTTACCAGCTCGACGCGAAACGCATCGAGGTGATCGGCCGCGGTTGGGAAGAGCCCGTCGGCAAGAACAGCGACGAAAACCGCCGCGTCGAAGTCCAGTGGTTCACCGTCGAGTGATCGAGGTAGGGACGGCGCTCCGGGCCATGGTGGGGCGGGCTTCACGCCCGCCATCCGAAAGCCCGGCGGGGAAAAACCCGCCCTACCGCCGATCCCCCTTCTGCCTTCCGCGCCACGCCTTGCCCTCTCTCGTACCGCCGCCAGACTGACCGCCCAGTGCGCCGCATCGATTACCTCAAAGCGTTCCTGAAAAGCGGTGACCACGCCGCGCTGGCGTTGCTCACGCTCGGCGTGCCTTTCGCCACCGGGCAGCCGCTCGCGCTCGTGATCGGCGCGGCGTTGTACGTCGTCGGCTGGGTGTACCTGCCGGACCGCAAGGGTTTCCGCGCCAAGATCGACGCCCGCGCCACCGCCGCCGGCGAACAACAGGACGCCGCCGCGCTCGCCGCGTTGCAGGCGGAGCGCGCGCGCCTCTTCGCACAACTCAACGACTCCACCCGCCGCCGTTACGAGGACCTCGCCCGCGTCTGCGCCGACATCGAGGAACAGCTCGCCACCGCGCCCGCCGGCACCGTTGCCCCGACCGACAAGCTCGACGGCCTCATGTGGTCGTACCTCGGCCTGCTCGCCACCGAGCGCCGGCTCGACCAGCACCTCGTGAAGGAGGACTCGGAGAACTTCGCCGAACGCATCGCGGAGGCCGAGACGGAGCTCAAGACACTCGAGGGCGAACTCACGCGCACCCCGCCCGACTCCCCCGCGTACGAGACGAAGTTCCGCCTCGTGAGCGCGAAGAAGGAAGGCCTTGAGGCCCTGCGCCGCCGCCACGAACAGTTCAACCGCTCGATGGACAACCTCGCCGTCGTGCGCGCCGAGCAGAACCGCATCGAGGAGCAGTTGAAACTCCTCCGCGCAGACTTCTTCGCCAACCAGTCCGCCGACGCCCTCGCGAGCCGCATCAGCGACACAATCGACTCGCTCGCCACCGGCAGCCGCGTCGCCTCCGAACTCACCTCGTCCATGCCCGAGCTCCCCACGCTCCGCACTCGCCGCGTCGGCTACCAAGCGCCGCAGAAAGCCTGATCACCCTTTCGCCTTCGTCCGTCTCTCCGCCAACCCTCATCTCCTCCTCGCCATGTCGCTCTTCGCCCGTCTCTACAACCAAGTCCGTGGCCGCATCAGCCTCTTCTTCAGCTCGCTCGAGTTCCGCAACCCCGAGGTGCTCCTCGAAAACGCCAAGGAGGACCTCAAGACGAACCGCGTGCGCATGCAGAACGGCATCGCGCAGATGGCCGCCGTCTCCGAGAAGCTGAAACGCCAGGTCGCCGACGGTGAGCGCCGCAAGGCCGACCTCGAGGGCCGCATCATGGTCGTCTACAACGGTGGCAACCAGCAGCTCGCCGAGGAGCTCGCCGCGCAGCTCCAGTCCGTCGAGACCGACCTCGCCGAGAACAAGGCCGAGCTCGAGCACAACGAGACCGCCTACAAGGAGTTCGTCGCCGCCTGCCAGACCGCCGAGCAGGAGATCCGCAAGAAGATCGACAAGCTTACCGCCGCGCTCTCGAAGGCCAAAGCCAAGGAGGCCCTCGCCGATGTCTCCGAGATGCTCTCCGGCACGATCAGCTCGCAGAGCGCCTCGCTCGACAACATGCAGCGCCTCGACGAGGTCGTGAACGAGAAGCTCGACAAGGCCTCCGGCCGCCTCCGCGCCGCGCAGGACTCCACGCAGTTCAGCGACCTCAAGCTCAAGCAGCAGGAGCAGGACATCGCCAAGAAGGCCGCGCTGGCGAACTTCCTCGCGAAGAAGAACGTCGCCATGAAGCCCGCCGAGTCCGTCTCCGCCGCGCCGTCCCCCGCCCCCGAAAAGCCGAAGATGAGCGAAGGGGCGTGAGGGCCGTCTATGCGCCCATCTAGCGCCGATCTGCAGAATCTCTGGATCTTCGCGTACTCGCGGGCCTCCCTGCTTGAGGCTGATTATTGGCTCGATGCCATGAGCAACACAGCGACAGGCACGCCACAGTTCGAAGCTCTGATTTGTGCAACAGTCGTCGCATACGCACGCCCTTTCACGAAGTCGCAGATCACGGACAAAAAGAGGATTATTCCGCTCAAGGATGTCCCGCCTCCGTCATCATTGCACAACACCCATTCAATGCTCCTCAAGCTTCGCGACAAGGTGATGGGGCATAAGGACGCGACCCCCGCCAGCGGAGACACGAAAAGCCCGAACATTCTCGTGCTAGATCGAGATAGAGATGGATTCAACCTCCACACTATCAGGATCGGAGGTATGGAGACACGCACCCGAAGTGAAACCCAAGCGCTCTGCGGCTACTTTGTGCAAATCTGCGAAGCGCAGCTGAAGCCGCTTATTGAGCGCCACGGGCCGGAAATCATGAAGCAGCCGATTGGTCGCTACGAGTTGTTGGTGAACGAGCCACCTCATCCGTAGCTTCGTCCAATCGGAAGCAGATCCTAGCTCCCATTTCAGCTTACTTTCCCATGCCCGCCACCCCGACCGACTGGATCCGCGAGATCGAGAGCCGCTACGCGGCCAACACCGCCTGCCAATTCCTCCTGCACGGCAACGTCCGCGATGTCTTCTGGGCCGCGCCGGCAAAACCCGCCGAGCCCGCCGCCGGCGGTCTCCAGCCGGGCGCGACCGCGGTCATCCCCGCTTCCGCCTCGCCGGACTTCCTCGACCTCGACGACTTCCTCGTCCGTCGCCTGCTCGGCGCGTTCACCGTCGTGCTCACACTCGACCTCGCGCACGGCATCGAGGTCATCCGCGGACGCGAGGCACTTCAGGGCTGGGAGCTGCTCGGCAGCCTGAAGGACCTGCGCAACTCGCCCAAGGAGTACCTCGACACGCTCCGCCAGCTCTTCCTCTTCCTGAACAACCGAGCCGTCGGCGAGCGCACGCCCGTCCACGTGGCCGCGATTTTCAACGACGCGCCGCTTCTCGTTCCCAACGAGACCAGCAACCTCTACTTCGACCTTTCCGCCTGCGCCTCGCTCATCCGCGACTGGTCGCGTCCGCGCGAACACGCCTGGTTCAGCCTCACGACCTTCCTCATCACCGATGCGCTGAACGATCTTCACCCGATCGTGCGCAACAACCCGCTCGCCGCCGCCATCGCCGTGCCGCTGCCGAGCGAGGCCGACCTCGCCGCCGAGCTCGCTCGTTTGCAGGAGCGTTTCGCCGCGCCGCTGGTTGCATTCAAAGATCGGGCACCTATCCTCGCCAAGCGCTTGCGCGGCGTCACCCGGTACGCGCTGCTCGGCCTGCTGCGCCACCACGCCCACGCCGGCACCGCGCTTGCCGATGCCGATGTCGCCGCGATGCGCAAGGCCGCGGTCGAGCGCGACAGCAACGGTCTCATCGAGTTCATCGAGTCGCCCACCACGCTCGACGACTACTCCGGCCAGCCGCAGCTCGTCGCCGCGCTGCGCACCGACCTGAAGCTCTTCCGCGACGGCGTCACCCGCGCCGTGCCGATGGGTTACCTCGTCACCGGCCCGGTCGGCACGGGCAAGACCTACCTCGTCAACTGCGTCGCCGGCGAAGCGGGGGTGCCCGTGGTCGTATTGAAAAACTTCCGCGACCGCTGGGTCGGCAGCTCCGAGGGCAACCTCGAGCGAATCTTCCGGCTGATTGATGCGCTCGATCAGTGTATCGTGTTCGTGGATGAGGCCGACCAGACCCTCGGCCGACGCAACGGCAACGACTCGAGCAGCGACGTCAACGGCCGGCTCTACTCGATGCTCGCGCAGTTCATGGGCGACGGCGCCAACCGCGGGCGCGTGCTCTGGATGCTCGCGACCTCGCGGCCGGACCTCGTCGAGGTGGACCTCAAGCGGCCCGGTCGCATCGACCGCCGCCTGCCCGTGATCCCCGCCACGAGCGACAACGACGCGTGGGCGCTGCTGCGCGGCATCTTCGCGCGCAACCAACTCGCGTTGCCCGAAACGCGTCCCGCGACGCTCGCGATGCCGGAGCTGCTCACCGCCGGCGCGGCGGCCTCGATCGCGAGCGCGATCTTCCGGCAGAGTTACCTCACGCAACGCCCGGCTGTGGAGTTGCTCGCGGAGCACCTC
The DNA here is from genome assembly GCA_035298965.1 of Opitutaceae bacterium. GTDB lineage: Bacteria > Verrucomicrobiota > Verrucomicrobiia > Opitutales > Opitutaceae > CAJCBL01. Next base: position 25,730 of record DATGXO010000147.1, read on the forward strand.
ACGGACTATCTCCCGCCTGTGCCACTCGAGCGAATCCGCGAGCAGATCCGCCTCGCGGTTGAGGAGGCGAGCGAGCTCGCGCTGCTGCCGCCGGCATTGGCGGCGAAGCTGCGTGGGTGAACGGGGCGACGACGACGGGTGATCAGTACCGCACCGGGTGGCCGGTCGGAAACCGGCCCTATTTCGGAAAAAACAAAGAACCCCGGCCGTAAGGCCGGGGTTCTTTGTTGAAGCGGACGTGTCGCGTCCGCGGAAGTTCGAGACGGTATCAGCTAGCCTCGTCGGCGGCGGGAGCGGCGAGGGGTTCGCCCTCGGGAATCTCGGCGCCGAACGGCAGGGAGATGCGCAATTTCTTGAACATCGGAAGACCCGTGCCGGCCGGGATGAGATGGCCCATGATGACGTTTTCCTTGAAACCCTTGAGTCCGTCGACCTTACCGAGCGTCGAGGCGTCGGTGAGCACGCGGGTGGTCTCCTGGAACGACGCGGCCGAGATGAAGCTCTCGGTTTCGAGCGAGGCCTTGGTGATGCCGAGGAGGATCGGCTCGCCTTCGGCGGGCTTGCCGCCGGCTTCGGTGATGCGCCGGTTGTCGCGGATGAACGCGCCGCGGTCGATCTGCTCGCCCCAGAACCACTCGGAGTCGCCCGGATCGGTGATGCGGACCTTGCGGAGCATCTGCCGGATGATGACCTCGATGTGCTTGTCGTTGATGGTGACGCCTTGGAGACGGTACACCTCCTGCACCTGGTTGATGAGGAAGTTGTAGAGCTCGGCCGGCCCGAGGATCTCGAGGATCTCGTGCGGGTCGGGCGCGCCTTCGGTGACGAGCTGGCCCTTGTGGACGACGTCGCCCGGCTGGACGATGATCTGCTTGCCGTGCGGGATGAGGTGCTCCTCTTCCTGGCCGGATTCCTCGTTGGTGACGACGAGGCGCTTCTTGCCGCGGATCGAGCCGGCCATCGAGACGACGCCGTCGATGCGCGCCATCTCGGCGGCATCCTTCGGGCGACGGGCTTCGAAGAGCTCGGCGACGCGCGGAAGACCGCCGGTGATGTCCTTGGTCTTGGACATCTGACGCGGGGTCTTGGCGAGGAGCGCACCGGCGGTGATGGTGTCGCCTTCGTTCACGACAACCTGCGCACCGGTCGGAATCGCGTAGGTGGCGACGACCTTGCCGGACTCGTCCTTCACCTCGACCTGAGGATTGAGGTCCTCCTTGTGTTCGATGACGACGGTGGCGATGCGGCCGGTGGACTCGTCGAGCTCGCGCTTGACGGTGACACCGGGGATCATGTCGCGGAAGCCGATGTTACCCTTCTTCTCTGAGAGAACGGGGATGTTGTACGGATCCCAGCGAGCGATGACGTCGCCCTTCTTGATCTTCGCACCCTCGGGGATGGTGAGAACGGAGCCGATGATGACGTTGAACGTCTCGAGCTCGCGATCCTCCTCGTCGAAGATGGCGGCGGTGCCGGTCTTGTTGAGGACGATGCGGGCGCCTTCGGAAGCCTCGACCTCGCGCAGGCCCTTGTAACGGATGATACCGTCGAAGCGGGAGCGGAGCTCGGGGTTCTTGAAGACCTGGCTGGCGATACCACCGATGTGGAAGGTACGCATCGTGAGCTGCGTGCCAGGCTCACCGATCGACTGGGCGGCGATGATGCCGACCGCGTCGCCCATCTTGGCGATCTTGTTGGTCGCCGGATTGATGCCGTAGGACTTCGCGTCGATACCGTAGTCGCTGGTGCAGGTGAGCGGCGACATGACCTTCACGCGCTCGATGCCCGCATCCTCGATGCGACGCGCGCTTTCCTCAGTCATGAGCTCGCCGGAAGCGATGAGAATCTCCGAGGGGTTGAGCGGGTTGGCAATGTCCTCGCACGAGCAACGGCCGACGAGGCGCTCGCGGAGGGAGACGATCTCGTCGTCGCCTTCGTAGATGGCCTTCTTCCAGATGCCGTCGCGGGAGCCGCAATCCTCTTCGGAGATGATGCAGTCCATGGCGACGTCGCACAGCTTACGGGTGAGGTAGCCGGCGTCGGCGGTCTTGAGGGCGGTGTCGGCGAGACCCTTGCGGGCGCCGTGGGTCGAGATGAAGTACTCGAGCACCGAGAGGCCCTCGCGGAACGAGGACAAGATCGGGCGCTCGATGATCTCGCCGGATGGCTTGGCCATGAGGCCGCGGGTGCCGCAAAGCTGGCGGACCTGCTGCTTGTTACCACGGGCGCCGGAATCCATCATGAGGTAGACGGGATTCACGTCCGGCTTGCCTTCATTGGTTTCCAGCTTGGAGAACACGGCCTTCGCGATCTGGTCGGTGGCGCCGGTCCAGATGTCGATGATCTTGTTGTAGCGCTCGCCGGTGGTGATGATGCCTCGCTTGTACTGGTTCTCGACTTCGTCGATCTTCTTACGAGCGGCTCCCACGATGTCCTTCTTGGACTCGGGGATGATCATATCGTCGATACCGATCGAGATACCGGCGCGGGCGGCGGTCTGGAAGCCGAGCTCCTTAAGCTTGTCGAGGGTTTCGACGGTGGTCTGCGGGCCGGCAACCTTGTAGGTGTTGAGGATCAGGTCGCCGAGTTTGCCCTTGGCGACGGCGAAGTTCACGAAGCCGAGGCCGGCGGGCCAGATCTGGCTGAAGATCACGCGGCCGGCCGTGGTGCGGAGGACCTTGCGCTCCTTGTTGCCGTAGACGGTGTCGCGACCGAGATCCGGATTGAGGAAGTCGATCACGGTGTGGGTCTTCAGGGCGCCGTCGGCCTGCGCGTACTGGACCTCCTGCACCGTCGAGAAGAGCTGCACGTGGTCGCCCTTCTCGGGCTTCTTGCGCGGCTCGAGGGTGAGGTAGTACGAGCCGAGGACGATGTCCTGCGACGGCGTAAGGATCGGCTTACCGCTGGAGGGCGAGAAGATGTTGTGCGTGGACATCATCAACGTCTTCGCCTCCATGACCGCCTCGAGGGACAGCGGCACGTGCACGGCCATCTGGTCGCCGTCGAAGTCGGCGTTGTAGGCGGTGCAGACGAGCGGGTGAACGCGGATGGCCTCGCCCTCGATGAGGACGGGCTCGAACGCCTGGATGGAGAGGCGGTGGAGCGTCGGCGCGCGGTTGAGCAGCACCGGGTGGCCCTTGGTGACCTCCTCGAGGATGTCCCAGACTTCCGGCGACTGCTTCTCGATCATCTTGCGCGCACCGCGGACGGTGTGCACGAAGCCGAGTTCCTTCAGGCGGCGGATGATGAACGGCTCGAAGAGCACGAGCGCCATCTTCTTCGGGAGACCGCACTGGTTGAGTTTGAGCTCGGGACCGATGACGATGACGGAGCGGCCCGAGTAATCGACGCGCTTGCCGAGCAAGTTCTGGCGGAAACGACCCTGTTTGCCCTTGAGCATGTCGGAGAGCGACTTCAAGGGGCGGTTGCCGGCGCCGGTGACAGGGCGGCCGTGGCGGCCGTTGTCGAAGAGGGCGTCGACGGCCTCCTGGAGCATGCGCTTTTCGTTATGGATGATAACGTCGGGCGTCTTGAGCTGGAGGAGGTTCCGCAGGCGGTTGTTGCGGTTGATGACGCGGCGATAGAGGTCGTTGAGGTCGGAGGTCGCGAAACGACCGCCCTCGAGCGGAACGAGCGGGCGGAGGTCCGGCGGGATCACCGGCAGCACCTCGAGGATCATCCACTCCGGACGGGAGCCGGATTTGATGAAGCCCTGGAGGACCTTCAGGCGCTTCGAGAGCTTCTTCTTGATCTGCTTGGAGCGCGTGGCGCGCATCTGCTCCTGGAGCTCGTCGACGATGGCGGGCATGTCGAGGCGGCTGAGCGCATCGCGCACGGCCTCGGCGCCCATCTTGGCGACGAAGGCGTCGTCACCGTACTCGTCGAGCGCTTGGACGTACTCGTTGGGAGTGAGGAGCTGCTTGGCTTCGAGCGGGGTCTTGCCCGGGTCGATGACCATGTAGTCCTCGTAATAAATAACGCGTTCGAGGGCGCGCGCGGTCATGTCGAGCATCAGGCCGAGGCGGCTGGGCATGCTCTTCAAGAACCAGATGTGCGCGACCGGAACGGCCAGCTCGATGTGGCCCATGCGCTCGCGGCGGACGCGGGCGACGGTGACTTCGACGCCGCAACGATCGCAGACGACGTCCTTGAACTTGATGCGCTTGTACTTGCCGCAGGCGCATTCGTAGTCGCGCACCGGGCCGAAGATCTTCTGGCAGAAAAGGCCCAGAGTCTCCGGCTTGAAGGTGCGGTAGTTGATCGTCTCGGGATTCTTCACCTCGCCGCGCGACCACGAACGGATCGTGTCGGGCGAGGCCACCGTGATGGAAACCGCATCGAACTGCGGCTGCTCAAGGCCAATGACCTGGCGTGCTTCTTCGGTGCTCATTCTATGTAAAGGCTCGGATTGGTGTGGTGACGGGAAGCCGCGTTAGATGGCGGTCTTCTTCGAGAGCCGGACGTCGAGGCCCAAGCTCTGCATTTCCTTCACGAGAACGTTGAACGATTCCGGCGTGCCGGCCTGGAGCGTGTTGTCGCCCTTGACCAGCGATTCGTAGATCTTGGTGCGGCCGTTGACGTCGTCGGACTTGACCGTGAGGAGTTCCTGCAACGTGTAAGCGGCGCCGTAGGCCTCGAGTGCCCAGACCTCCATTTCGCCGAAGCGCTGGCCACCGTACTGGGCCTTACCGCCCAGCGGTTGCTGGGTGACGAGGGAGTACGGACCGACCGCACGGGCGTGGATCTTGTGCGAAACCAAGTGGTTCAGCTTGAGCATGTAGATGTAGCCAACGACCACATCCTGATCGAGCTTCTCACCGGTGCGACCGTCGAAAAGGGTCGCCTTGCCGTGGACGCCGACAACAGGGGCCTTCCACGTGTCGCCACGCTTCGCGGCCTCGTCTTTCTCCTTGTCGGAGACGACCTTGAGGTACTCGCGGATCTTCTTCTCGGGGATGCCGTCGAAGACGGGGGTCGCGACCTTGATGCCGAGCTTTTTGCAGGCCCAGCCGAGGTGCGTCTCGAGAACCTGGCCGACGTTCATGCGCGAAGGCACGCCCAACGGGTTGAGGCAGATCTCGATCGGCGTGCCGTCCGGCAGGAACGGCATGTCTTCTTCGGCGACGATCTTGGCGACGACGCCCTTGTTACCGTGGCGACCGGCCATCTTGTCACCGACCTGGAGCTTCTCCTTGGTGGCGACGTAGACCTTCACCTGCTTGATCACGCCGGACGAGATGTCGTCGCCGGCCTCGATGGAGTTGACCTTACGCTCGCGGTCGGACTCGAGCTCGTCGAACTTCGACTGGAACGAGCCGATGATCTCCATGATCTTGATGCGAACCGGGGATGGATCGATCTCGATGTGCTTGGAGACGGCGGCCAGCTTGCGCAGGAGAGTCTTGGTGATCTTGCGGTTGGCAGGGATGATGATCTCGCCGGTCTCGCCGTTGATGACGTCGAGCGGGATCTTCTCGCCGAGGAGGATGTTGGACAACGACTCGGTCAGCCCTTCGCGGAGCTTGTCGATCTGCGTTTTGTATTCCTCGTTGATCTGCTTGCTCTGGCGGCGGCGGTCGGAGGGAGAGAGCTTCTCCTTCTCGAAGTCGACGCGGCTCGAGACCTTGACGTCCATGATGATGCCATAGACGCCGGAGGGGACGACGAGCGAAGTATCCTTCACGTCGGCGGCCTTCTCGCCGAAGATCGCGCGGAGAAGTTTCTCCTCGGGCGCGAGTTCGGTCTCGGACTTCGGGGTGATCTTGCCGACGAGGATGTCGCCGGGTTTCACCTCGGCGCCGATGCGGATGATGCCGTTGTGATCGAGGTTCTTGAGCGCCTCTTCACCGACGTTCGGGATATCGCGGGTGATTTCCTCCGGCCCAAGCTTGGTGTCGCGGGCGGTGACCTCGAATTCCTGGATGTGGATCGAGGTGAAGATGTCGTGCTTGAGCACCTTCTCGGAGATGAGGATGGCGTCCTCGAAGTTGTAACCGTTCCACGGCATGAACGCCACGAGCACGTTACGTCCGAGGGCCATCTCACCCTTGTCGGTCGAGGGACCGTCGGCGATGATGTCGCCCGCCTTCACCTTCTGGCCCTTCTTGACGATCGGGCGCTGGTTGAAGCAGGTGCCGGCGTTCGAACGCATGAACTTACGAAGTTCATACACCCAGACGTGGGCCTTCTCGTCGGTCTTCGGGTTGCGGTCGAAGTTGCGCGGGATCTCGCCGTCCTTGGTGACGACGATGCGCTTCGCGTCGACCGAGGCGACAACGCCGGCCTCGAGGGCGACGATGACCGTCTTCGAATCGCGCGCGACGCGCTCCTCAATGCCGGTGCCCACGACGGGCGCGTCGGCCTGGAGGAGCGGCACGCCTTGGCGTTGCATGTTAGAACCCATGAGCGCGCGATTGGCGTCGTCGTGCTCGAGGAACGGGATCAGGCCGGCGGCGATGGAAACGAGCTGCTTCGGCGAGACGTCCATCAAGTCGACCGCCTTCGGTTCGACTTCGAGGAAGTTGCCTCGGTCACGGACGGTGACCTTGCCGATGAAGTGGCCCTTCTCGTCGACTTCGGAATTGGCCTGGGCGATGACCTTGCCCTCTTCCTGGTCGGCGGTGAAGTACTCGATCTTGTCGGTCACGCGGCCGTCTTTGCAGACGCGGTACGGCGTCTCGATGAAGCCGAACTCGTTGACGCGAGAATAGAGCGAGAGGGAGTTGATCAGACCGATGTTCGGACCTTCGGGGGTCTCGATTGGGCAGATGCGGCCGTAGTGCGAGGGGTGCACGTCGCGCACCTCGAAACCGGCGCGGTCGCGGTTGAGACCACCCGGCCCGAGCGCGGAGAGACGACGCTTGTGCGTCAGTTCCGCGAGCGGGTTGATCTGGTCCATGAACTGCGAGAGCTGGCTGCGCGCGAAGAAATCGCGGATCACCGTCGTCAGAGCCTTCGGATTGATGAGCTTCTGCGGGGTGATCGAGTCCACGCTCTGGTCATAAAGGGTCATGCGCTCGCGCACCAATCGTTCGGTGCGGGAGAGGCCCACGCGGCACTGGTTGGCGAGGAGTTCGCCGACCGTACGCACGCGCCGGGAACCGAGGTGATCGATATCGTCGACGATGCCGTCGCCCTTGCGGAGGCGGACGAGATATTTGGTGGATTCGACGACGTCCTCGGAATTGAGAATGCGGGTCTCAAGGTCGGTCTTGAGGCCGAGCTTCTGGTTGACCTTGTAACGGCCGACGCGGCCGAGGTCGTAGCGCTTCGGGTCGAAGAAGAGGCGCTTGAGGAGGGCCTTGGCGTTCGCGGTGGTCGGCGGCTCGCCGGGGCGGAGGCGCTTGTAGATTTCCTTGAGCGCTTCCTCCTCATTGCGGGTCGGGTCCTTCTTGAGCGAGCGGATGATCACGCCTTCGTCATTAGCGGTGTCGATCACGCGCATGGTCGTGATCTCGTGCTTCTCGAAGGTGCGGACGATCGCCTTGGTGAGCGGCTCAAAGGCACGGGCGAGGACGACGCCCTGTTGCGCGTCGATGACGTCTTCGACGAGAACGAGGGTCGAGACGTTCTCGATATCGAGCGCCTTGGAAACCTTGAGGTCCTTGATCTCGTAGAAGAGATTGAGGATGTCGATGTCACTCGAGTAGCCGATGGCGCGGAGGAGCGTCGTGATGAGGAACTTCCGGCGGCGACGGCGGCGATCGAGGTAGACGTAGAGGAGGTCGTTGTTGTCGAACTGGACCTCGAGCCAGGTACCACGATCCGGGATGATGCGGAAGGAGTGGAGCAGCTTGCCGTTCGGGTGCGTGGCGACCTCGAAGCAGAGGCCGGGCGAACGATGGAGCTGGGAAACGACGACCCGCTCAGCACCGTTGATGATGAACGAGCCGCGCTCGGTCACCATCGGGATCTCGCCCATGTAGATCTCCTCGTCCTTGATGTAGTCCTCTTCGCGAAGGCGGAGCTTCACGTAGAGTGGGACAGAATAGGTGATGCCTTCGCGCAGGCACTCGATCTCGGTGTTCTTGGCGTCACCGATCGTGTAGGAAACGTACTCGAGGACGAGGCGCTCGTCGTAGGACGTGATGGGGAAGACTTCGCGGAAGACCGCTTCCAAGCCCTGCGGCTTGCGTTGGCTTTGCGGGACATCCTTCTGCAGATACTCCAGATAGGAGTTGATCTGAATCTCGATGAGATTCGGCGGCTGGATGACTTCGCGAAGCTTGCCGAAATTTTGGCGTTCTAGAGTGGCGGCCATAAGATTTCCCGAGTGTTAGGTAACGAGCTGGCGTGTTGTCGCCGAGCCCTCGCGGCTGAGCACCTCCTCGATGCGCAGGCGCGAGAGAACGGAGTTTAAGAAAACGCCGAAGGACAGGCCGGGATAAACCCGACCTGTCCGAGGGCAAATGCGTTGTAGGAGCTGGAGTCCCGCAACTTACTTGAGTTCCACCTTGGCGCCGGCGGCCTCGAGCTTCTTCTTGATCTCTTCGGCGTCGGCTTTGGAGGCGCCTTCCTTGACGGCCTTCGGAGCGCCTTCGACGAGGTCCTTGGCTTCCTTGAGGCCGAGGCCGGTGATGGCGCGGACTTCCTTGATGACGCCGATCTTGTTGGCGCCAGCGTCAGCGAGGATGACGTTGAACTCGGTCTTCTCCTCGGCGGGAGCGGCGGCAGCGGCGGCACCGGCAGCCGGAGCGGCGGCGACGGCGACGGGAGCGGCGGCGGACACGCCCCACTTCGTCTCGAGATCCTTCACAAGGGCAGCGATCTCGATAACGGACTGGCTGGAGAGCCACTCGATGACTTGGTCTTTGGTGATGTTCGACATGGTATCAGCGAAACGGCTAGCGTCCGAGCGGTTGGTGCCGGGCATTTAAGAGACGTATCCCCTAGCCTGCTTTCAGTTGATTGTTGCGGTTGTTTTTCCGATGGGCCGGGAGGCTTGCGGGAAAGGGTTGGGAACGGCCGGTGTGCGCGGGCCTCAGGCGGCGGCGCGAACCTTGGCCTGGAGGACGTTGACGAGGGCTTGCGGCACGCCGTTGATGACGCGGACGAGGCTCGTGGCCGGCTGGTTGAGCAGGCCGAGCAGCTGGGCGCGGAGCACTTCGAGCGAGGGAAGCTCGGAGAGCTTGGTGACTTCGGCGGTGTTGAACACCCGACCCGAAACGACGCCGCCCTTGATCTCGAGCTTCTGCGTGTCGTCGAAGAACTTCTTGACGATCTTGGCGACACCGGAGGCATTGCGGCCACCAACGACGATCGCCGTCTGACCGGCGAGCATGCTGTCGAAGCCCGGGAGGCCAGCATCCTTCGCGGCGACGCGCAGGGAGCTGTTCTTGACGACGTGGAACTCCGCCTGTTCGGGCGCGAGTTTCGCGCGGAGCGCGGCGACGTCGGACACGGTCACCTTCTGGTAATTGGTGATCAGGAAATAGTCCGACTTCTTGAGATGCCGGGTGACTTCCTCGATGAGATACTTTTTCTCGGAACGCATGGCGGGTCGGCGTTAGAACTTGGAGAATTCGGCGGAGGCGAGGGCAACGCCGGGGCTCATCGTGGAGGAGAGCGTGGCGCTGAGGATGAAGCGGCCCTTGAGGGAAGCCGGCTTCGACTTGCCGACGGCCTGGATGACCGCGGCGACGTTCTCGAGAACCTGCTCGTTGGAGAAGGAACGCTTGCCGACCGGGATTCCGAGGTTGGCGGCCTTGTCCATCTTGAACTCGACGCGGCCGGCCTTCACTTCCTTGATCGCTTGGGCGATGTTGTCGGTGACGGTGCCGGACTTCGGGTTCGGCATGAGGCCTTTCGGGCCGAGGATGCGGGCGGCGGCGCGGACTTCCTTCATCGCGGCGGTGGTGGACACGGCAATATCGAAGTCGAGCCAGCCCTCATTGATCTTCGCGAGAATGTCCTTCAAACCGGCGACATCGGCGCCAGCCGCGAGGGCCGCCTGCGGATCGTCGGTAAAAACGAGGACGCGCACCTTCTTACCGCTGCCGTGCGGGAGCGGGGTGGTGCCGCGGACCATCTGGTCGCCCTGCGTGGGGTCGACACCGAGGCGGAACGCGAGCTCGACGGTCTCGTCGAACTTGGCCTTCGGGAAACGGGCGAGAAGCTCGACCGCCTCCTTGAGGGGATATTCCTTCGTGAGGTCCGCAACCTTCAGCGCGTTGCGGAACCGTTTGCTTTGCTTTTTCGGCATGTTGGATGGGGTGCGGTGCGAACGTCCCGCGCTGCGAGACTCCCGCGGTTGAACGGATGAAAATCAGTCGGCGACGTCGATGCCCATGCTGCGGGCGGTGCCGGCGATAACCTTGATCATGGCAGCTTCGCTGGTGGCGTTGATGTCCTTCTGCTTCATCTTGGCGATCTCCAGCAGCTGCTTCTTGGTCACCTTGCCGACCTTGTCCTTATTCGGCCGACCGGACCCGGAGGCGATGTTGCAAGCCTTCTTCAAGAGCACGGAAGCCGGCGGCGACTTGAGGATGTAGGTGAAGGACTTGTCGCTGTAGACCGTGATGACGACGGGCAGGATCAAGCCGTTCTGGTCCTTGGTCTTCGCGTTGAAGTCCTTACAGAACGCCATGATGTTGACGCCCTGAGCGCCGAGCGCGGGACCGACCGGGGGCGCGGGATTCGCAGCGCCGGCAGGCAGTTGGAGACGGATGATGCCCTGAACTTTCTTGGCCATGGGAAAAAACGTTTAGCGGTGAGAGGTTAGCTGGCGGCGCGTTCGACCTGCCAGTATTCGAGCTCGACCGGGGTGAAACGGCCGAAGATGGACACGGAAATCTTGAGCTTGCCGCGTTCGGGATCGATCTCGTCGATGCGGCCGGTGAGGTTGAGGAAGGGGCCGTCGTTGATCTTGACCTCTTCGCCCACCTCGTAGCTGACCTTCGGCACTTCCTTGCCGGAGGCCGCTTCCACGCGATTGCGGATGTCTTCGATCTCGGCAGGGCGAAGCGGGGCCGGGCGATCGCCGCCGACAAACCCGATCACGCCGGGGGCTTCGCGCACGAAGTACCACGGCTTGTTCATCACCTTGCCGTTCTCGTCGTACAGTTTCATCTGCACGAACACATAGCCGGGGATGAGTTTGCGCTCCTGGCTGGTCTTCTTGCCGCGTTTGACCTCGGAGACCTGCTCGGTCGGGAGCAGGACTTCGAAGATGTTCTCCGAGAGCTCCTCGATGGGAGCAAACTTCTCGATGTAGCGCTTCACCTTGCCCTCCTGGCCGGAGAGCGTGTGGACGGCGAACCACTGGGTGCCTTGGGGGACGGTCTTGTCGGCAGGCATTGTACGGGTGGTTCAGCTCACCAACGAGGTGAACAGATCGACGACTTGGTAGAGGGAGAAGTCGGAGAGACTGGTGAAGAGACCCATGAGCACCGCGGCCACGATGACCAGCAACGTGGACTCGCGCAGTTCCTGATAGGTAGGCCAGGAGGCCTTCTTGAGCTCGGCGATCATCTCGCCGGTGAAGACACGGATACTGCCGAACGGGTTTTTCATGGATGAAGCTGGCAGGGCAGGAGGGAATCGAACCCCCAACCAACGGTTTTGGAGACCGCTACTCTACCAATTGAGCTACTGCCCTGTGGAAATGGTTTCTTGAGACAGCACGGCCGAGGCCCCGCTGCGAGACCTCGGCGTGCGCGGGAAACCGATTGAAGAACGACCTTATTCGGTGATCTCGGTGATACGGCCGGCACCGATCGTGCGACCGCCTTCACGGATGGCGAAGCGTTGGAACTTCTCCATCGCGATCGGCGTGAGCAGCTCGATGTCGATGTTCGTGTTGTCACCGGGCATGATCATCTCGACACCCTTCGGGAGGATGATCGAGCCGGTCACGTCGGTCGTGCGGAAGTAGAACTGCGGACGGTAGCCGTCGAAGAACGGCGTGTGGCGGCCACCCTCGTCCTTCGTGAGGACCAGGATCTCTGCCTTGGCCTTCTTGTGCGGCGTCACGCTCTTCGGAGCAGCGATGACCTGACCGCGCTCGATGCCGTCCTTGTCGATACCGCGGAGCAGGATACCGACGTTGTCGCCGGCCTGACCCTGGTCGAGGAGCTTGCGGAACATCTCGATGCCGGTGACGACGGTGGTGACCGTGTCCTTGAGGCCGACGATCTCGACGTTGTCGTTGAGCTTGACCACACCGCGTTCGATACGACCGGTGGCAACGGTGCCACGGCCGGTGATCGAGAAGACGTCCTCGACGGACATCAGGAACGGCTTGTCGGTCTCGCGGGTCGGCTCCGGGATCTCGGCGTCGATCGCTTCCATGAGGTTCTGGATCGCTTGGAGGCCTTCCGGCTTGCCCTCGAGGGCGGCGGTCGCGGAACCACGGATGATCTTGGCGTTGTCGCCGTCGAACTGGTACTTGCTGAGCAGCTCGCGGATTTCCATCTCGACGAGGTCGAGGAGCTCGGCGTCGTCGATGAGGTCGACCTTATTGAGGAAAACAACGATCTTCGGCACGCCGACCTGGCGGGCGAGGAGGATGTGCTCACGGGTCTGCGGCATCGGGCCGTCAGCCGCGCTGACCACGAGGATCGCGCCGTCCATCTGGGCCGCGCCGGTGATCATGTTCTTCACGAAGTCGGCGTGTCCGGGGCAATCGACGTGCGCATAGTGGCGCTTGTCGGACTCGTACTCGACGTGGGCAACCGCGATCGTGACGATCTTGGAGGCATCGCGAACGGTACCGCCCTTGGCGATGTCCGCGTAGGACTTGAGCTCGGCCAAGCCCTTCTTCGCCTGGACGGCGAGAATGGAGGTGGTGAGGGTGGTTTTACCGTGGTCAACGTGGCCGATCGTGCCGACGTTCACGTGCGGTTTCTTGCGTTCGAATGTACCTTTAGCCATGTGGACGTTGAGTTGTTGCGAAGTGCAGGGATTTGGAAGGGCGGCCCCGTTTTAACGTCGGGAGCCTGCCGACGATTGACCTGGAGCCCTCGACCGGACTTGAACCGGCGACCTCGCCCTTACCAAGGGCGTGCTCTACCAGCTGAGCTACAAGGGCGGACTAGGACAAAAGACCAAAACCGAAAAAGAGGGCGGACATTGGTAAGCGCGTTTTCCACCGTCAACTGCTTTTTCGAAAATTTCTGCCAACCAACTCAACGAACCAGACACACCCGGTAAAAACCGGGCGGGAGACGATCGCCCAGCCGAAAATCGCGGGCGAGAAAATTCGCAAAAAACGAGTCCACCTGCTCCACCCCCGAGCCGGTTGTGAGCGTCGGCACGCCGACCAGACCGGCCGAAGCCACCACCACCGTGAACTCCATCGGCGCCCAATCGTGCGCGGTCACCGCCGGATCGAGACCGCGGAGGGTATCCGCCAATACGACCGGTTCCCGCCCCACCCCGAACCGCCGCACTTCGATCGCCGTTTCGCGCTCGGGCAACTTCGCCACGGGCCGGTCCACTCGGCCGAGCCCCACCCAACCTTCGGCCAGCGGACCGATCGTCGCGAGTGCGCCCTGGCCGTCGGCCGGCGCCACGAGTCGAGGCCCGAACACCGGTTCGAGCTTCTCGGCCGCAAACGCCAGCCGTGCATCGTACATTCCGAAAACCTCACCAGGCTGGCGTCGCAACTCCGCCGGGAGCGGCTGACTGCCAGCGTTCCAACGGGTGGGCATCGAGAGCGGCTGCTGGTCGAACAACTCCATCTGCTCCGCGACCAACGGCCCCACCGCGCCGCCATTCCCGGCCACGATCGTGACGCGCGGGTGATTCTGCGCGGGCGGCGGCGGCACCGCCGGATCGCCCTGCCCCCAGAAGATGTACGCCACGCGCACCGCCACGCCGAGTCCGGCCGCCAGCCAGACCCATTGCGCCCAGTGCCGCTGTTTCGTCGGGGCCATCGCGCCTCAGTTTGCGTCTGCCGGTCGCACATCGGCGGCGACCTGCACGCTGCATTTCGCCTCCAACACCGCCGCCGAGAACGCCGCCAGCGCCTGCGACGATACCTGCTTATCGGCGCGCAGCAGCAGGCTCATCGGGCCCTTCTCCGCAACCACCTCCGCGAGCTTCTGCCTGAAACCGTCGAGCGAATACCGACCGCCCTCGAAGAGGATCAGGTTGTCGCGCTGGAGATTCACGACGAGGTCGGCGGTGCGCGCCGAGGCGACCGGATCGGCCAGCACCGGCAATTCGATCGTGTAGCCGGGCAGCAGCACGAACTTCGCGGTGAACAGCGACAAGAACAGCGCCAACACGCCGACGTTCACGAAGAAGAACACATCCAGGCTGCGCGGCGGTGGGCGCAGGTGCTTCTGGAACTCGAGCGGCTGCGTGATCACGTCAGAGCTTTCCTTTGCTGCCGCCCGCACCGGCGGGCGCCGCGACGGGCCCCGGGCTAGCTGGCGCGACGACCGGGCCGGGCACCGCCGCTGCGGCGGCCGGCGTCACCGCGGGCGCCGCAGCCGCCTTCAGTTCATGGACGAGGAAACGGATGATCTCGTTGGCCGCCCATTCCATGTCGTGGGCCAGCACACGCACGCGACCGCGGAGAAAATGATGCGCGAGATGCGTGGGGATCGCCACCGCGAGACCGAACGCCGTCGCCAGCAACGCCTCCCACATCCCGCCCGCGAGCGCCGCCGGCGTGGCGTAGTTGCCGCCCTGCATGAACGCATGAAACGACCGCAACATCCCGAGCACCGTGCCGAGCAGCCCGAGCAGCGGCGCGACCTGCGCGATCGCCGCCAGCGCGCCCATCCGCCGCTCGAGGATCGGGATCTCGATCAGCGCCGATTCCTGCACCGCCAGTCGCAGTTTCGCCTCGTCAGCGTCGTGGTGCAGCAACGCCGCCTTCACCACCGCCGCGACCGGGCCGGGCGTCTCCTCGCACACCGTCACCGCCTCCATCAGACGTCGCTTCAGCAGGATGTTTTTGATGCCGGTGAGAAACGCCGTGGAGCGGATCTGGCCGCGGTGCAGGTACAACGCCCGCTCCGCGAACACGATCAACGCCACCGCGCTCAGCCCGAGCAGCACCCACATCACGGGGCCGCCTTGGCCGAGCAGACTGAGGTCGAGAAAACTCATGGGAGGTGGCGGACGCTAGGGCGGTGGCGCGGAAGAAGCCAACGGCGAAACTATTTCAGCCGCCCGCGGAGAGCCGAGCCAGCGCCGCGCGCGCGGTGTTCTCGCCCCATACGCCGGAGCGCAGCACGAGTTCGTAGGCATTGCGCGCTTCCTCCAGCCCCCTCGCCTTCTCGCTAAGCTCGGCGTACAGCAGCAGCGCGCGGCCGAGCCAGTAACGCCCCTTCTCGCCCATCGGCCGGCTCGCCCCCTCGCCGATCAGGAAACGATCCGCCACGACCCAGAGCGCCCGTCGCGCCTCCGGGCTGTTGCCGCGCATCGCCAACGCATAGCCGGCCTTGAAACCCGCCTCCGCCCGCACCTCGCCGGGCGCGCTGGGTAGGTCGAACAACCGCTCGTACCGCGCCAGCGCGCTGCCGAGCCGCGACGAGTCCGTCGTGACCTGCGCGAAGAGCGTGTCGGCGAGCGCGAGCTCCGCCAGCGGCGCATCGGGATGCGTCGCGAAACGATTGAGCATCGCCTCGTAATTCACCTGCGCCGGCCCGAGCTGGTCGAGCTTGCGCAGCAGATCGCCCTGCTTGAGCTGCGCGTAGAACACGAGTTCGTTGCGCGGAAACTTGTCCACGAGGTTCTGCAGGATGCGAAACGCCTCCTCGTAGTGCCGATCCTCGCCGCGCCGCTCGGCGTTGCCCGCCGCCTCGTACAGCGCGTACGCCGCGTAGGGGCTGTCCGCGTAGCGGTCCGCGAGCTCGATGAGGAGCTGCTGCGCGTCAACCGTCTGGCCGCGGTCCGAAAGAAATTTCGCCTGGATGATGAACGAGTACACCGCCGGATCACTGCCGGGGAACGCGCGCCGGAGCGCCTCCAATTCCTCCATACCATCCGCCTCGCGCCCGAGCGCCAGCAACGCCTGCGCCCGCACCAGCCGCGCCGTGCCGGCGGTCTCCTCGCGCAGCGCCTTCGGCACCGCCGCGTTCGCCTCGGCCGCCGGCCCCGCGAGCAACCGGTCGACGATGCCGAGCGTCTCCGCCGGCCGACCGGCCTCGAGCGAGAGCTTCGCCTGCAACCACCCCATGCGGAGCTTCAACTCCGGCGCGGCGGCGGCGAACGCCTCCGTCGCGAGCACACGATTGAGCCGGTCGTAGGCGCGCCCGATCTGGCCGCGCACCTGGAGCGTCTTCACCGTGTTCCACTCGGCCTGCCAGCGGTTCAGCGGATCGAAATCCGGATCGCCCGCGAGCCGGTCGAGCAAATCGAGCGCCTCCTCGGGCACCGCCGTCGGGTCGGCGCGCAGGAGCGCGAGCACCTGCTGGTACATCAATGCGCCGCGCGTCGCTCCAGGCGGGAGCGTGCGCTCGGCGAGCGCCTGCGCGTAGGCTCCGGCGGCGTTGCGGTAGTCGGTCGCACGAAAAAACGATTCGGCCAACAACACCGCAAACGGCCCGCGTCGCGAGTCCGTGCCGAGCTCGGCCTGGAGCTGGGCGATCGCGTCGGTCGCCGTGCGGTAGCGTCGCAGTTCCCAGGCGACGCTCACGAGCACGTTGAGCGCCGGCACGCGGTCCGGCGAACCGGGGAAATTCGCCAGCAACGCGCGGGCATCCGCCTCGGCGCGCTCGTACTCCTGCTGCGCGAGCGCGAGCCGGGCGCGGTAGAGCAATAGGTCGTCGAGGATCCTCGGCGCGGGCTGCAACGCGATCTGGGCGTCGAGCTCGCGGCGAAACGCCGCGCTCGCCTCCGCGTCGCCCGCTTCGCCAGCGAGCAGCTGCAACGCGATCCGCTGCATCTCCGGCTGCGCCGCACCGGCGAAAAGCTGCTGCAACGCCGCCCGCCCCACCCCGCTGCGCGGTCCGGCGATCAACGCCAGGAGCAACCGCAGCCGGTCGGAGGCCTCGCGCTCCGTCGTCGGCACGAGCGCCAAGGTGCGCTGGAGCACCTGTTCGGCTTCGACTTTGCGTCCCAGCTTGTCGAGCACGACTGCCTGCTGGCCGGCCGCCGTGAAGCTGAGGAGCCGCCCTTGGAACTGGTCGATCTGGCGCTGCAGCGTCTGCACCTGCTCCGCCGTCGCCTGGCCGAAGAGCAGCTGCGAACGTTCCCGCGCCAGCAGGATCTGCGCACGGGCCAGCTCTGAGGTCGCCCGACTCTCCGCCTGACCGTACGCGATCTGCGCTCGATCGAATTGCCCGCGCGTATCGGCCAACATCGCCTGCGCGACGTACAACCAACCGGCCTCTTCCGCGGGCAACTCCTCCGCGCGCAACGCCTCGATCCACGGCGCAGCCGACGCCGGGTCGCGCCGCAGAAGCGCGATCAATCCGCGCCGCAACCGCGTCTGCGCCGAGAACAAATCAGCGCCACGCAGCAGCGCCGCCTCCGCGGCGTCCGGCCGGCCCGCCGCGATCTCCGCCGTCGCCAGTCCGAGCGCCACGCGATTGCGCACATCCTTGGCGAGATCCTCGCGCACGAGCAGCCGCTCGTACGCCTCGCGCGCCGCAGTCGAAAAACCGAGTTCCGCCGCGTGTTGAGCCGACGCCAGATCGAGCACGATATCGCCCGGCGACGCCTCGGCCGCCGCGATCCGCACCGTGAGCGGCGCGGGGGCGAGCGCGGGATTTTGTGCTTGGGCGACGCCCGCGGCCAATGCCGCGCCGAGCCAGAAACGGAGTGGGAGGGAAACGCGTCGCATCGCGAACATCGACCCGACGTTGCCGCCCGCCGTTCCGCGTGGCAAGAGCCGGCACGGCGGGTCGAGTCGGGCAACGAAAACAAAAGAGCGTCGCCGTCCCGGCTGCTCGACGGCACTGGCGCCGGGGCAGCGCACCACCGCCGGTGACCGCCTTCCGAAAACCGCCTTGGACGCGCTGCCACATCACGGCGAAGTACCCGGCAGCGCAAAGCCGCGGTTGCACTCCGTTGCACGATGATGCGGCACATCTCCGCGAGCGACGTCCGGAATCAGCACACGTCGCTCCCTATGCCCTTCCGAGCCGCGCAGCTCGCCGCGCCGGGCTTGGGCGTGGCGATCCGTTCGTGCCGCGAACGAACGCGAACACACGCATGAAACCGGCAGACGGTTTTGGCCGGAAGGTGCGGTGCTCTCGTCTTCGCAGGCGCTCGTCCGAAGCCATCCGCCTCGATCACGTCCATTCCCGGCTCCTCCTGCCTGAACACGACGTGATCATCCGCGCGGCCGCCGCTTCGCGAAACCGCTTGGCGCTTTTCGCCGAGCTCGCGTAAGGTCCCGCCCCGCGTCGCTACCCGCGCCGCCGATCACTCACGCACCACCGCGATGCCCGCCCTTACCGTCAATCTCGACCTCGTCCGGAAGTACGCCAAGCCCGGCCCGCGGTACACCTCGTACCCCACTGCGCCGCAGTTCACCGACGCGTTCGACCGCGACCGTCTCGCGCGCGAAATCGACGAGCACAACCGCTCCGATCGCCCGCTCTCGCTCTACCTCCACATCCCGTTTTGCGAGACGCTCTGCTGGTTCTGCGGCTGCACCCAGATCACCACCCACGACCACGGCAAATCCGGCCCCTATCTCGAGCGCCTCATCCGCGAAATCGAGCGCGCCGCGGAACCGCTCAACCCCGCCCGCCGCGTCGTCCAGCTGCACTTCGGCGGCGGCACGCCAAACTTCCTCGATCCCGACCAGATCCGCCGCCTCGGCGCCGTACTGCGCTCGCGTTTCACCTTCGCGCCCGATGCGGAGATCGGCGTCGAGTTCGACCCGCGCCGCCTCACGCGCGACCACGTGGCCGCCTTCCGCGAACTCGGCGGCAACCGCGCCTCGCTCGGCATCCAGGATTTCGATCCGAAGGTGCAGGAGGCCGTCCACCGTATCCAGCCCGAGCCGGTCGTCCGCCAGGCGATCGATTGGCTGCGCGAGACCGGTTTCGAGTCGCTCAACCTCGACCTCATCTACGGCCTGCCGTATCAGACGCCCGCGTCGTTCGCCAACACCCTCGAACGCGCCATCGCGCTCGGCGGCGACCGGTTCGCAATCTTCAACTACGCCCACGTCCCGTGGATGCGCCCCGGCCAGAAGGTCATCCCCGAGTCCGCGCTCCCCTCGCCCGAGCACAAACTCGAGATCCTCAAGGCCACCGTCGAGACGCTCACCTCCCGCGACTGGGCCTACATAGGCATGGACCACTTCGCGCGCTCGACCGACGAACTCGCCGTCGCCCAAGCCGCAGGCACCCTCCAGCGCAACTTCCAAGGCTACAGCACCCGCGGCGGCGCCGACATCCTCGCCTTCGGCATGTCGGCCATTTCGCAAACCGACACGCACTACCGGCAAAACCTCAAGGTGCTCCCGCACTACTACGCCGCCGTCGACCGCGGCGAGGCGCCGATCACGAAGGCGTTTTTCCTCAGCGACGACGACCGCATCCGGCGCGACGTCATCATGCGCCTCATGTGCGATCTGAAGCTCGAATACGCCCCGCTCTCCGCACGCCTCGGCATCGACTTCCGAACCTACTTCGCCGAAGCCCTCGCATCCCTCGCCGAAGCCGAGGCGGACGGCCTCGTCGAGCGCCGCCCCGACCGTCTCCAAGTCACCGACGCCGGCCGGCTCCTCATCCGCAACCTCGCGATGCCCTTCGATGCGTACCTCGCGAAGAAGCCCGCACGCTTCTCGCAGACGGTGTGAGGTCCGATCACGCAGCCGCGATGAAAGCCGCCTTGGCGCTGATGTCGCTCGCCCTCGCGCTCGGCATTCTTGCTCCTCGCGTCGAAGGCGCCGTGGGCCGCCTCGAGTTCAGCGACCCCTCTCGCGACCGCGAGATTCCCGCTGCGATCTACGAACCGACCGCGGACCAGAGGCCACCACGACTGGCAATCATCAGCGCTGGTTATGGGGTACCGGATACAGAATATTCGTTCCTCGCCACCGCGCTCTGCCGGCTGGGCTTCCTCGTCGCCTGCATGCAACACCACCACCCCGCGGATGCGCCGCTCGCCCAAGCGGGCGACCTTCGCGCCCTGCGCCTGCCGGCGTGGCAGACGGGTGCCCGCGACCTCGAGTTCGTCCTCACGGAGCTCCGACGGACGCGGCCGTCTCTCGACACCGCCCGTCCCGTCCTGATCGGACATTCGAACGGCGGCGATATCGCCTGCCTCTTCGCGACATCGCACCCGGCCGCGCTCGAGTGTCTCATCACGCTCGACCATCGCCGCATGCCCCTTCCGCGCATTGCCGGCCTCCGGTGCCTGTCGATCCGTGCCGCCGAATTCGAGGCCGACCCGGGGGTTCTCCCGATTCCGGAAGAGGCAAATACGAGGGATATCTCCATCGTCCTTCTCACAGGAACCAAGCACATGGACCTCACCGACCGCGGACCCGCATCGACTCGACAAGCCGTCGTCGAACTCGTCACGCGGTTCGTCGCCCCTCCGATTCCATGACCAAGCTCGCCATCGTCGGCGCCGGGATCACCGGACTCACCGCGGCCAGCGAACTCGCCGCCGCCGGGCATGACGTGAGTGTGCTCGAGGCCGCGGACCGCGTCGGCGGCGCGATCCGCACGCTCAGCCGCGACGGCTGGCTCGTCGAGGCCGGCCCCAACACCGCGCTGCTGCGCGACGCCTCGCTCGACCCGCTGCTCGAGCGCGCCGGCCTCGCCTCGCAACTCCTCCTCGCCAACCCCGCCGCCGCGAAACGTTTCATCGTCCGCGCCGGCCGGCCGATCGCGCTGCCGCAGAATCTCTGGGGCGCCGTAACGACTCCGATTTTCAACCTCAGCGGGAAACTGCGCGTCCTCGCCGAACCGCTCATCCCGCAGAACCGCGACAACCCCGACGAAACCCTCGCCGCCTTCGCGCGCCGCCGCGTGGGCCGGGAGTTCCTCGATTATGCCGTCAACCCGTTCATCGGCGGCGTCTACGCCTGCGCACCGGAGGAGCTGTGCGTGCGCCACGCGCTGCCGC
Organism: Opitutaceae bacterium; assembly: GCA_035298965.1. GTDB lineage: Bacteria > Verrucomicrobiota > Verrucomicrobiia > Opitutales > Opitutaceae > CAJCBL01. Next base: position 46,721 of record DATGXO010000147.1, read on the forward strand.
GCCTCTGGCGCCTCGAGCAGAACCACGGCTCGCTCGTCCGCGGCACGATCGCGTTGATGCGCGCCAAACGGAAATCCGGCGTGCGCACCAAGACCCGCCTCGTCTCCTTCCGCGATGGGCTCGAAACGCTGCCCGCCGCCCTTGCCGCCGCGCTCGGCGACGCCGTCCGGCTGCGCACCGCCGTGACTGCCGTCGCGCGCGTCGCCGAAGGTTGGCGACTCACGCTCCGTCGCGACGGTGCCGAGTCGACGGCCGATTTCGACGCCGTGCTCTTCACCTGCGGCTCCTCGACGCTCGCCCGGCTCGAGGTCGCCGGCCGCCAACCGCTCGCCGCGCTCGCCACGTTGCCGTGGTCCTCCGTCACGAGTCTCGCGCTCGGCTTCCGCCGTGAGGATGTCGCCCACCCGCTCGACGGCTTCGGCATGCTCGTCCCCGCGAAGGAGAACCGCCGCATCCTCGGCGCGCTGTTCTCCTCCACGCTCTTCCCCGGCCGCGCGCCCGACGGGCACGTGCTGCTCACGGTCTTCATCGGCGGCCGCCAGCCGGAGTACGCCGCGCTGCCCGACGCCGAACTCGACGCGCTCGTCTCGGAAGAGCTCCGCGAGCTGATCGGCGTGCGCGGCGCGCCCGTCTTTCGCCACTGCACGCGCGTGCCCCAGGCGATTCCGAAGTACACCGTCGCCTTCGGCGCGCTCGCCGCCGCGATGGACGCGTTCGAACGCGAGCACCCCGGGCTTTTCATCGCCGGCAACTGCCGCACCGGCATCTCGCTCGCCGATTGCATGGCCGCCGGCCAAGCCGTCGCGCGACGGATGGCGTGAGCTCCGCCGCGGGCACGTCGCCCGATCGCGCACCCTCAGCGTAGCAGATAAACAACGCCACTGAGCACGAGCGTGACCACCACGAAGACGGAGATCAACAACCACGCCTGGATCGCACGCGCCACCGGCCGCTCCGCGGCCCGCGTGGGTTCATCCTCCGGCAGATCCACCCCGTCCAGGTAAGTCGCCTCGCTCCAGCCCGTGCGCTCGTCCGCCCCGCAATACGGACAGGCCCGCGCCCCAGCGGGCACCGCCTCGCCGCAACTCGGACAATCCCCCGGCGGCTGGAACGCCGCGCTCACGACCGCCCCTCGCAATCGGCAGTCCGGGCTGTGTTCGTCGCGCACATGGGCGGCAGACTGCGCGCAACGCCCTCCGCCGCAAGCAGCCCGCGCGGTCGCGGAGAAATGGAAACACGCTTGCGCTCGCCCGCCGGCGGGCGTCAGCTCGCGACGGTTCGGTACCCCAAACCCGTTCCCGTGTTCCACCGGGATCCCTGCCCCACCCAGCGCCCGCAGCCGGCCAACCCGAGGCCGGTGCCACGGCCGGTGCGCGCCGCGACTCCGCCTCTCGGCGCAACGTTTCCCGTCCGCGACGGTCGCATTGTCTCCGGCGCAACGCCATGAACACCTCCCGTCAACCCGCCGGCCCCTCGCCCGCCGCTCCCGCCGCCCGCCGCCTCGCAGCGTTTCCCGCGGGCCCGCCACGGCGCGCCGGGCTCGTGGGCCAGATCGCCTGGGCGGAGGTCCTCGACGCCGTGTCCGACCCGATTCTCGTGTACGACGCCGAGAGCGGACGGATCCTGACGGCGAACACCGCCGCGTGCCGGTTCTTCGGTTACGAAGCGGCCACGCTGCTCCAGCTCAACATCGCCGCGCTGGGCGATGGCAACCCGCCGCACGGGCTCGAGGACCTGCGGCGCCGCGCCACGCTCGCCCGCGCCGAAGGCACGCAAGTTTTCGACTGGCTGGCCCGCGCGAGCGACGGTCGGCGTTTCTGGGTCGAGGCCGCGTTGTGCGCCGGCCAAGGCGTCGCCGACGGCCGCGCCTACCTCACGCTGCGCGACATCTCGCTCCGCAAATCGCTCGCCGCCGAGCACGCGCGCGGCGATGCCGAGCTGCGCCGCAGCGAGGAACGTTTCCGGCTCCTCCTCGGCCGCGTGCCGACCGTCGCGGTGCAGGGCATCGGCGCCGACGGCCTGGTTTGCTACTGGAACGAAGCCAGCGAGCGCTTCTACGGCTACACTGCCGCCGAGGCGCTCGGCCGGCCGCTGCTCGCTCTGATCGTGCCCGCCGCGCTCCAAGCGGAGATGCATGTCGCCCTGCACCAAATGATCGGCACCGGCCAACCGCTCCCGCCCGCCGAGGCGCAGCTCCAACGCAAGGACGGCCGCATGATCTCGGTGCTCTCGAGCTACACCGTGCTCAACCTGCCGGGCGGCACGCCGGAGATCTACCGGCTCGATTTCGACCTCAGCGAACGCAAACAGGCCGAGGCCGAGCGCCTCGACCTCGAGCGGCGGCTCCTGCACAGCCAGAATCTGGAAAGCCTCGGCGTGCTCGCCGGCGGCGTGGCGCACGATTTCAACAACCTTCTCACCGGCGTGCTCGGCAACCTCGAGCTAGCCCGCACCGAGCTCGCCGCTGAATCCACCACGCGCCCGCTGCTCGACGACGCCATCGCCGCGACACGCCTCGCCGGTTGCCTCACCCAACAACTGCTCGCCTACGCCGGTCATTCGCGGCCGCTGCACCGCAGCGTCGATCTCAGCACGATCGTGGAGGAGCACGCGGCCGTGTTGGCCACCGCCACCGCGGGCCGCGCCACGTTGCAGCTCGATCTCGCCCGCGATCTTCCCGAAGCCGAGGCCGATCCCGCGCACATCGCGCAGATGCTCGTCAATCTCGTCACCAATGCCGCCGAGGCGATCAGCGGCGGCGGCACCGTCGAGGTGCGCACCGGGATCGAGGAGGACTGCACCGCCGAACGGCTCGCCGAAAGCCGGCTGCTCGAAAAACCAGCGCCGCAAAGCTTCGTCTTCCTCGAGGTCGCCGACACCGGCTGCGGCATGCCGGCCGCGATGGCCAAACGCATCTTCGATCCGTTCTTCAGCACCAAATTCACCGGCCGCGGCCTTGGCCTGCCGGTCGTGTTCGGCATCGTCCGCGCCCACCGCGGCGCGCTGTTCATCGACAGCCAAGCCGGCCGGGGCTGTGTCGTGCGAGTGCTGTTGCCCCTCGCCCGCCGCCCCATCGCAGCGCCGCCGGAGCCGCTCGCGGAACCGGCCTTGCGCGGCACGCTGCTCGTGGTCGACGATGAGGAATCGATTCGCCGGATTGCGCAGCGCATGGGCCACCGACTCGGGCTCGACGTGATCACCGCGATCGACGCCGAGTCCGCCGCCGCGATCGCGCGGCTTCACGCCGGCGGCCTGCTCTGCGCGATCGTCGATTTCACGATGCCCGGCGTGAACGGCCTCGAATGCCTGCAAATGCTGCGCGAGATCCAGCCCGGCATTCCCGCGGTGATTTCGAGCGGCTGCTTGCCGCCGGAACTGGCCGACCACGCCGCGGCCGGCTTCGACAGCGTCCTAGCCAAACCGTTCACCTTCGAACAGTTCGCCGAGGCGGTGCAGGTGGCCAGCCGACGCGCGGCCAGCTGAAACGTCGAGCGCGCGCCCGCAACCGAAGTTTCATTGCCGCCGCCCCGCGCGTTCCCGTACTCCTTGGACGTGACCAACTCCGAATCGCCCAGTCCGCGCGTACACGCCATCGGAGGCTGGCGCCGGCTCCTGCTCTGGCCGTTGGGCCTGTTGGTCCGCCTCTGGTGCCGCACGCTGCGGTTCGAGCTCGACGACGCCACGCGCGCCGCGCTCAGCCGCGCCGCCGGGCCCACGGTCTTCACACTCTGGCACAACCGCCTCTTCGTCACCGCCGAGATCTTCCGCCGGTTCCGCAACGGCCGACGCATTTTCGCCCTCGTAAGCGCGAGCAAGGACGGCGCGTGGCTCGCGGCGTTCTTCGCGGTGATGGGCATGCACACCGTGCGCGGGTCCAGCAGCCGTTTCGGTCGCGAGGCGCTGCACTCCCTCGCCGAGAAACTCCAGCAGGGAGACGACATCGGCATCACGCCCGACGGTCCGCGCGGTCCCTGCTACGATCTCAAGGGCGGCGGTGTCATCCTCGCGCGCAAGACCGGCGCCACGACGGTGTTGTTCGGCATCCGTTTCACCCGCGCTTGGCGGCTCCCGAGCTGGGACCGTTTCTACCTGCCGTGGCCGTTCTCGCGGATCGTGCTGCACGCCGAGGAATGGAGCGCCGAGCGCCTCGCCAGTGACGAGAACGTGCTCGAGTCCGTGCGAGCGCGCCTGCTCGCGATCAATCCCGATTGAAAATGCGCCCGCCGGGGCGGTCCGCGGCGGGCGAATTGTTCGTGGACGCCTGCGCCTTCCGTCGGCTCCTGTGCCGGGCCGGCGCGGGGCACCTGGTGGCCGATCAGAACGTCGGCACGAGCGTGATCTTGTTGCCCGGTTCGACGACGAAATCGTCGCCCGTGCACCACGTCTCGTCGTTGATGAGGAACTTGAAGATGATCGGCTTCGCCGCCGCCTCGATGGTGAAGGACCAGAGATCGTCCTTGAGGCAGTCGAGTGTCTGACCGCGATCCCAGCTCAAGCCCGGGCCTTCGCCGCGGACGTAGAGCGTGTTGCCGAAACCCACGTCGATGTTCGCCTGGATCACGGTGGGCTGCGGGCCGGCCGGCCGGGGGCGCTTCACAGCGGCGACCGGCTTCGGGGCGGCGGCAACCGGGGCGGGAGTCTCGACGGCGGTCGACGTCTTCTTCTTGGTTGAAGTGGCGCGCGGGGCGGCAGCACCAGCGGAGGTCTTCGTCTTTTTCATCGTTTGGTTTTCAGTTTCAGAACTGCGTCAGGCGGGCGGACCGTTCAGTCGGTTCTCCCGCTGTCCGGGCGCGCTGGGCGCCGGACGGCCGGTAGCATGGCCAGATTTTCCGATTTGTCACCGCCTTAGTCCGACGAGCGACGGGTTTTCACCTTCGCGCCATCGATCGGATTCATGCGGCGCCGGCCGCCGGTGGGGAACCGGCCGGCCGCGTCCGCACCCGCGTCTCGCGCGGTGAAAAAATCGCCGGAAATTCGTGTTTACTCCCGCCAAGAATCCCACCTGAATCCCCGCCCTTTCTGGTTTCGGGGTCGTAGCTCAGTTGGAAGAGCGCGTCGTTCGCAACGACGAGGTCAGGGGTTCGATCCCCCTCGGCTCCACCAGGATTCGGCGCGAGTCCGATGATTGCTCGGCCGCACTGGACCACTCCCGCAGCAAGCTCTGCGACAGGCTGCGCACCCGCCTTCCGCTCCGGCGCGACCCTGTGCGGCAACCGCACCCCTGCACCCGATCACGCGACGCTCACCTGCGTCGGCGCGAGCCCGCGATTGGCAGGGCCGTTGAGCACCTCGCCGCGGCAATCGAAACGTGAACCGTGCGCGGGGCAGTCCCAGGTTCGCTCCGTCGGATTCCAATGCACGATGCCACCAAGATGCGGGCACACTGCCGAGCACTCGTGGAACGTTCCGTCCGCGTCGCGGCACACCGCCACCTTCGTCAAGCCGTGGCGCAGAACTGCCCCGGTCCCGGGCGGGACGAGTTTCGCCTTCTCGCCCTCACCCGCCGTGAGCCAATCCACGTACTGCGCCGCCGCGTTGGCGTTTTCCACCGCATAGTCCTTTGCCGCGCCGGGAGAGACGCGCGACGGATCGTAGAGCTCGGCCCAGGGATTCTCGCGCCCGACGATGAGGTCCGTGAGTAGCAGCCCCGCGATCGTGCCGTGGGCCATGCCATGCCCGGAGTCGCCCGTCGCAACGTACACGTTTTCCGCGTCCAACGGATTCCGCCCGATGAACGCCAGCCCGTCGACCGGCTCCATCACCTGTCCCGACCAACGGAACTGGATCTCGCCGGCCTCCGGGAAACGCTCCCGCATCCACGCCTCGAGCCGGCCGTAACGCGCCTCGGCGTCGTCCGCCTGACCCGTCTTGTGGTCCTCGCCACCGACGATGAGAACCTCGCCCCCAGCAGCGCCGCCCGCCGCCTGCAAGCGTACATAGTGGTACGGATCCTCAGTGTCCCAATACAGCGCCGCCGGCACCGCTCCGGCCGGGATCGCCGCTCCGATCACGTAGGTCCGGTAGGCCGCCTGCTTGGTGTGGATGACGAGGCGATCGTTCACCGGAGTGTTCGTCGCCACCACGACGGCGCCGCAATTGACCGTCCGCCCGTCGGCCGTACCCACCTGCGCCGAACGACCGCCGTGCACCTCAACAACGTGCGTGCCGGCATGGATCCGCCCGCCAGCGCACACGATGGCGCTCGCGAGGGCGGCCAAGTACTTGAGCGGATGGACCTGCGCCTGCCGGGGGAACCGCAGCGCGCGACCGGTGTTAAACGACGCCCACGGCGCGCGCTCCACGAAGGTAGCCGCCGTGAGGCCCGCGCGCTGCGCCGCCGCAAGTTCACGCTCGAGCAGATCGGGCTGCGCCTGCGCGCCGGTGAAAAGATACCCGTCGACACGCGCGAAATCGCAGTCGATGCGCAGTTCCTTCACGAGCCGCTCGATCGTGTCGATCGCCACGCCGTGGCTCTCCGCGGCGAGCCGCGCGCCGGTTCTCCCGTGCAAGCGCTCCAGCTCGATGAACCGGTCATCGAGCGCGTTCGCGAGATGCGCCGTCGTGCGCTCGGTCTCGCCGGAAAGGATCGGGCCGTCGTCGAGCACCACGACCGTCCTGCCGGCGCGCGTGAGGAAGTACGCAGTCGTCAGGCCGGCGATGCCCGCGCCGACGACGCACACGTCCGCCTGCGCGTTCTCCGCCAACCTGGGAAACTGCGGCACGGTGGCGGTCGCCATCCACAGCGAGATCGTATGTCCGGCATGCGTCTTCATCGCGCGCTCGACCGCGCGCCTCCTCCTACAGTTCCCCAGCGACGCGAAGAGCGGGCGACGCCCCGACGGGCGTTCTGGCAAACACCCCCAATTTGCGCACCTCCCGCTCCTGTCGCTCCCCGCGCGGCGCAGGAAACCGCACCGGCGACCGGGCGAATCCGCCGCGCGCTCTCACGGACCCCGCCCGATGCGGGCCGCGCGGCGATGGTTCTATCGTGGCGCTTCACGACCACCGCGAGCCGCGGCGGTCACACCAAAACCCCGGCGGCCATGCCCGCCATTCCGCGAGAGGAACCATCATGTCACACGAAATGTACCGCGATTGCATCCACGCCTGCGAACGTTGTCTCGAAGCCTGCGAACACTGTGCCACCGCGTGCCTGCACGAAGAGGATATCCGCCCCATGGTGCGTTGCATCGAACTCGACCGGAGCTGTGCCGACATCTGCGCGCTCGCGATTCGCGAGATGGCGCGCGGCTCGGCCTTCGCCGAGCAGGTCTGCCAGCTCTGCGCGACGATCTGCGAAACCTGCGGCGAGGAGTGCGCCCAACACCAGATGGACCACTGCCAACAATGCGCCGCGGCGTGCCGCCGCTGCGCCGATGCCTGTCACCAGATGATGGGGGTGCAGCGCTGACGATAGCTGTTCGCGCACCCGCCGTGATCGCGGCGGTGCGCAAGCCTCGCGACATCACCCGATTTTCTCCGCGCCCTCCGGCACCGGCGATGCGCCGCGCAGTTGGCGCTTCCGCCAGAGGAAGAAAATCGCCGGGTAGACGAGCAGTTCCATCAACGTGGACGTGACAACACCGCCGACCATCGGCATCGCGATGCGCTTCATCACATCGGCGCCGGTGCCGTGGCTCCAGAGGATCGGCAGCAGGCCGGCGATGATGACCGCCGCGGTCATCGCCTTCGGGCGGACGCGTTTCACGGCGCCGTGGTAGATCGCGTCACGCAGATCCGCGGGCGTGCGGAGCCGGCCGGTGCGTTTCCATTCGTCATAGGCGAGATCGAGGTAGAGCAGCATCACGACGCCCGTCTCGGCATCGAGGCCCGCGAGCGCGATGATGCCCACCCACACCGCGACGCTCAGGTTGTAGCCGCTCAGGTGCAGCGCCCAGAACGCACCAACGAGCGAGAACGGCACTGCGAGCAGCACGATCGCGGTCTTCGTCCACGAGCGGGTGTTCAGGTAGATGATGAAGAGGATGATGAGCAACGTGAGCGGCACCACGACCATGAGCCGCTGCTCGGCGCGTTGCATGTACTCGAACTGGCCGCTCCAGAACACGCTGTAGCCAACCGGCACCGCGAGCTCGCCGCTCGCCTCCGCCTCCGCCACAGCGCGCTGTGCCGTGCGCACGTACGATCCGATGTCGCTGCTCTGCACGTCGACATAGATCCAGGCGTTGGGCACAGCGCCCTCGCTCTTCACGCCCATCGGCGCAGCGACGACCTTCACGTTCGCCAACTGGCTGAGCGGAATCTGCGCCATCGGCGCAGCGCCCGCACCGGCGGCGGGGCCGCCCATGCCGCCGCCGGTCGCGCCGAGCGGCTTCACCGGAATGAGCAGTTCGCGCAGTGCCTCCAGATTTTCGCGGTAGTCGCGCTCGTAGCGGAGGATCACGCCGTATCGTTCGAGTCCTTCGACCGTCGTCGTCAGCGGCATGCCGCCGAGCGCCACCTCGAGGATTTCCTGCACCTCGCCGACCGTGAGGCCGTAACGGGCGATGGCGTCGCGATCGATGTCGAACTCGATGTAGTTGCCGCCCATCACGCGCTCGGCGAACACGCTCGCCGTGCCCGGCACGCGGCGGACGATGTTCTCGATCGCCCCGGCGAGTCGCTCGAGCGTGGCGAGATCCGGCCCGGCGACCTTGATGCCGACCGGCGTCTTGATGCCGGTGGCGAGCATGTCGATACGCGTCTTGATCGGCATCGTCCACGCGTTCGTCAGGCCGGGGATCTGCACGGCGGCGTTGAGCGCGGCGACGAGTTCCTCGGTCGTGCGCCGGCGGTGGGCGGTCACCTGGCCGTCGTGGTCGCGGATGTCGACCGCGGGCCACTCCGCCTCCGGGCGCAACATGATCGTGGTCTCGATCATGTCCATCGGCGCGGGATCGGTGGCGGTCTCGGCGCGGCCGATCTTGCCGAAGACATGGTGCACCTCGGGAAACGTGCGGATGATCTGGTCGGTCTGCTGCACGATCTCCTTGGCCTTCGTCGGCGAGATGCCGGGAAACGTCGTGGGCATGTAGAGCAGGTCGCCCTCGTGGAGCGGCGGCATGAACTCCGAGCCCAGGCTCTGGTAGGGAAACGCCGGATTCAGTTTCGCCGCCCAAGTCCTGAGCGCGCCCTCCGGCAACGGCCGCACGATCCAGGCATTCCACGGGAAGAACACCCAGCCAACGATCACCGCCGCGCCCACGATCACCGCCCAGCGGAACCGGATCACGAGGTCGAGCAAAGGATGGTAGAGCCAGATGAGAATACGGTTCAGCGGATTCCGTTCCTCCGCCGGGATCTTGCCGCGGATGAAAAACCCCATCAGCACCGGCGCGAGCGTGATCGAGAGCAGCGCCGCCGCCGCCATCGAGTACGTTTTCGTGAACGCGAGCGGTTTGAACATCCGCCCCTCCTGGTCCTGCAACGTGAACACCGGCAGGAACGAAACCGTGATCACGAGCAGCGAGTAGAACAGCGTCGGCCCGACCTCCACCGCGGCGTCGCGGATGATGTCCCAGTGCGGCTTCTTCCCGCCGTCGTGCTCGAGGTGCTTGTGGGCGTTCTCGATCATGATGATCGCGGCGTCCACCATCGCGCCGACGGCGATCGCGATGCCGCCGAGCGACATGATGTTCGAGCTCAGCCCCTGGCCGAACATGATCAGGATCGAAGCCAGCACGGCGATCGGCAGGATCGTGATCGCCACGAGCGAGCTGCGCAGGTGCAGGAGAAACGCGAGGCAGACGAGCGCCACCACGATACTCTCCTCGATCAACTTCTCCTTCAACGTGCGCACCGCGCGATCGATCAGCGCCGTGCGATCGTACGCGACCGTGTAGCTCACGCCTTCCGGCAGGCTCTTCATCGCCGCATCGAGCCGCTTCTTCACGGCCTGGATCACCTCGCGCGTGTCGACGCCGTACCGCACGACGACCACGCCGCCCACTGTCTCGCCCTCGCCGTTGAGCTCGGCCACGCCGCGTCGCATGTCGGGGCCGAGTTGCACGTTCGCCACATCGCCGAGTCGGATCGGCGTGCCGCCCGCGCCGCGGCCCACGGCCACCTTGCGAAGGTCCTCGACGCTCTGCACGTAACCGCGCACGCGGAGGATGAACTCCTTCTCCGCCAGCTCGAGCGAGCGCCCGCCGACCTCGCCGTTACTCTTCTGCACCGCCATCGCCACGTCGCTGATCGAGAGGTTGTACGCGTGCAGCCGGTGCGGATCGACGGTGATCTGGTACTGCTTCACGAACCCGCCGACCGACGCCACCTCCGCCACGCCCTCCACGCCCGAGAGCTGGTAGCGCAAGAACCAGTCCTGCATCGAGCGCAGCTCCGCGAGATCGTGCTTTGTCGAGTTGAGCGCGTACATGAACGCCCAGCCCACGCCCGTCGCGTCCGGCCCGAGCCGCGGCGTGACGTTCGTCGGCAGACTTCCCTGCAGGCCGTTGAGATACTCGAGCACGCGGCTGCGCGCCCAGTACGGATCGGTGCCGTCCTCGAAGATCACGTAGGCGAACGAGTAACCGTAGAACGAGTACCCGCGCACGACCTTCGCCCGCGGCACCGAGAGCATCTTCGTCGTGATCGGGTACGTGACCTGGTCCTGCACGATCTGCGGCGCCTGGCCGGGCCACTCCGTGTAGATGATGACCTGCGTGTCCGAGAGGTCGGGGATCGCGTCGAGCGGGATGCGCCGCAACGCGTAGATGCCGCCGAAGATCAGCGCCACGGTGGCGGCGAGCACGAGGAACTTGTTCTTCAGCGAGAACTCGATGATGGCCTTGAGCATGGCGGGAGAGGGAAACGTCGCCGTCGGTTCAACCGCCGTGTTGGTGTGCGCCGGCGGGATGCTGTTTTCGCCACAGCTCCTCGGAGCGTTTGCCGTGTTGCACTTCGCTAGTGGGCACGAGATCCATGCCGCACTTCGGGCACTCGCCGGGATGGTCGGTCACCACGTCGGCGTGCGACTCCATCGGGCAGGTGTAGAACGTCGGCGCGCCGACCGGCGTCGGGGTGTCGCCGTGTACGTGTTCCTGGTGCGCAGGCGACGGCTCTGCGGGTGCCACAAGTTCCGCCGGCTTGGGCGTCGCGGAGGGGAAAGCCCCGTGGCCGGCATGGCCGCCCGGCAACGCCACGCCGGACGCCGCGTCGCCCTTGATCATCTTCTGGATCGCCTCGCGAAGCTGGCTCTCGGAATCGAGCATGAACTGGCCCGAAGTCACCACGCGCTCGCCCGCGGCGAGTCCGGCGAGCACCTCGTAATCGCCACCCTCGCTGCGCACGCCGAGGCGCACCTCGCGCGCGTCGAAGGTGCCGCTATCCTTCGCGATGAAGACTGTGTTGCGCTCGCCGCTGCGCAGGACCGCGATCTCCGGCACGAGCACCGCAGCGTCGTTCACCTGCGCCGCGAGATGCACATCGGTATACATCCCGGGCCGCAGGAAACCGTCGGGATTCGGGACCACGATGCGCGCCGCCACCGCGCGTGTCTGTTCGTCGACCTGCGGCAGAAGCCGCGCGATCGTGCCGGGAAACTCGCGACGCGCGCCGTAGCTCGTGCGCACGGTCACCGTCTGGCCCTCGTGCACGAACGGCAGGTCGCTCTCGTAGATCTGCGCGATCACCCACACGCTCGATAGGTCCGCGAGCCGGTAGATGCGCTCGCCGGGTTTCATCATCTGCCCGGCCACGCCCATCTTCTCGATCACCACGCCGTCGGCCGGCGCGGGAAACACGCGGGTGCGCGGCGCCTCGCCGCCGCGTTCGAGCGCAGCGATCTCCTCGGCCGGGATGTCGAGCAACCGCAGCCGCATCTCGGCCGCGCGCGAAAGCGGTCCACGCTCGTCGCGCTCGGCCTTGCGCGCGGCGAGGTAGTTGAGCGCTGCGCCGTACAGATCGGGCGAGTAGATCTCGAAGAGCGGATCGCCGGCCTTCACCGCCGTCCAAGTCGCGTTCACATGAAGCTTCTCCAACCAGCCTTCGTACTTCGTGGTGATGTCGCGGAAACCCTCCTCGTTGTACGCGACCGAGCCGACGGTGCGGATCTCGCGCCGCGCCGGGCCGGTGCGCACGAGCGCGGTCTTGAGGTTCATCCGCTGCACCGTCGCGGCGTCGATCTGGATCGTGGTGCCCGCCGCGCCGGCGGCGTCGCCAAGGATCGGTTGCAACTTCATGCCGCAGATCGGGCAGTCGCCCGGCTGGTCGCGGATGATCTGCGGGTGCATGCCGCAGGTGTAGAGCTGCTTCGCCGCCCAGGCGGCGGGCGCCAGAAGCAGCAACGCGAGCGCGGCGAGGAGCAGAACGGTGGGACGAGTATTCATGAGAGGGCGCGAGTCAGGGGTTGGTGGTCAGCGCGGCCTCCAGTCCGGAGAAACCGGTGCCGCCAGCCACCGCGGCGCTCATGGCGAGCAGCCCGGTCGCGGCGAGTTCACGTTCGCGCAATGCGTCCAGCCGCTCGGTGCGCATCGCAAACGCCATCAACTCCGTCTCGGGAATCATCGCCGGACCGGAGGCGCCCGACTGGAACGCCGCCGTCGCGGTCGCAAGCGTGCGGTCGAGATTCGGCAGCGCCGTCGTGTCGATGAAGGCGATCATCCGGTCGCTCTCGCGCACCATGTAGAGCATGCGCGCGAACTCCGCCGCCATCGTGAGCACCTCGGCGTCGACGCGCGCCGCGGCCGCGTCCCGACGCGCCCGCGCGGCCTCGATCTGACCCGCGATTTTCTTGCGCCACACCGGCAGCGTGGCGGTCGCGGTGGGCCGCCACATCCACGGCGCGGGCTTCACGTCGGCCATCAGCCCGCCGGTGAAATCGGGCCAGCGTTTCTGCCGCGCCACTTCTTCGCCAGCGACGGCCATTTCGACCATCGCGCGCATCCTGCCGAGCTCGGGATTCGCGGCGACCACCCCGCTCCACAACTCGCCTTCGTTTGGCAATGCGGTCGCGACGAGAGGGAAACGTGGCCACGTCGGATCGGCGTCGGTCGGCGCGAGCCCGAGCGCGGCCTTGAACTGCATCTGCGCGGCGCGCCGGCGGTCGGCGAGGCTCGCGAGTTCGGAGCGGATCCGCGCGTTCTCGTTGGCCACCTTGATCTGCGCGTCGAGCGTCGCACCCATGCCCATCCCGGTCGCGTAGGCCGCAGATGCGAGATCCGCCGATTCGCCCAGCGAGCCGAGCGAACGCTCGCGCAGCCGGATCGCCTCGTCGACGAACGCCAGCTCGATCCACGCCCGTCGCACCTCGGCGGCGACGCGCACAATCGTCGCGAGATACTCGCGGTAGGCGACTTCGCTCGACGCCGCCATGTCGCGCGCCATCGCCGCGCGTTTGCCAGGCAACATGAGATCGAACATCACGCCCGGCATCAGCGACATCACCATGCTGGTCACGTCCGCCTGGAACGTGAGCTGCGGGTCGGGCAACGCCCCCGCCGGGCCGATGCCCGCCGCCACCGCGCGCCACTCGCTGTAGGCGGCGAAGACCGCCGGATGTTTCAACAACGCGTAGCCCACGTACTCGGCCGGCGCCGCCTCCGCGCCGAGCGCCGGCAACGCCGTCTCGCCCCGCGCCGGGTGCACTGCGACGCGCTCGATTCGCTCACGCTCGGCTCGCTCCAGTTTCGCGGAGGTCGTTTGGCAACCGCTCGGAAAGATGGCGGCGGCAAGTCCAAGGGCGGCGAGGGCGGCGGAGCGGTGCATCGACCTCCATACACCGCGCCGGGCGCGAACCCTCGCATCCCCTTCCACTCGCCACGTTGCCCCCCGCGGGGCACTCCGGCTCCGCCAGTGCGCTCGCCGCTCCGCCGCGCACCGACTCAGCGCAAGATCTCGCCCTTCGTGCAGTCGCCGGGCACGTCGAGCAGGACGACGCTCGACACCGTGCGAAACGCCGCGTGATCGGCGAACGTCCACACGACCTTCTTCTGCCGCGTGACCTCGATCACGTGCGGCCCTTGGCCGAACTGGTCGTGACCGAGCCAGTTTGCGACGACGGTGCTGCCGTTCGGCAGCCGTTGCAGGCCGGCGGCGAACGCCAGCTTCATCTTGGCCGGCAGGTCCGCCTGCATGAGTTGCCAGATGATCGTGCCCGCCGGGTCGACCTCGATCACGCGTGCGTTGCGGTCGGCGTCGGCGATCGAGATGAGCGTGTTGCCGTCGGGCAGGCGCACGACGATGTGCGGTCCGCCGCGCGCGGGGATCTCGCGCGGATCGCTCAATCCCCGCGGTGCGCCGCCTCCTTCAGGCAGTCCCGCCGCGCGACTTCCATCAACAGGTGGAACGCCTGCCCCTCCGTCGAGGTTCCCGGCCGATTGAAATTCGGTGCGCCGCACACGCCCTGCACCAGGCCGAACGCGTCGACTTTCGCGATCGCCGCGTCGCGCAACGACTCGGCGGTCGCGAGGAAAGTCCGCGACATCCACCCTTCGGCGACACCGCGATAGAGCGTGTACGCGAGCATCTGGGCGAAGTTCGTCTCCACAAACGTGCCGGCGTCGTCGAACACGTCGTGGAACAGCCCGTCGTTCGCCCGGCGCCACGGAAGCGCGGCGTCGACGAGTTCGCGGATCCACTCGGCGAGCTGCGCCTTCTCGGCCGCCATCGCGGCGGGTAACGCGCGGAGCACGCGCGCCATGCCGGCGAGCGCCCAGCCGTTGCCCGAGGACCAGAACGCCTTGCGCTCGAAGTCCTGCCGGTCGGCGTCCCACATGTGCGAGTAGAGCTTCGTGTTCGGGTCCTGCAGGATGCGGCGGAAGCCGGCGCACTGTTTCATCGCTTCCGCGGGGTGGCCGGCGACGACGAGAAACGGCGGCAGCATGTAGAACGCGTCGACCCAGATGCGGTTCTCGATCTGATTGTGGAAAACGATTCCATCGCGCGTGCGCGGCGCCTTGTGGAGGGCGAATTCGAGCATGCGGTCGGCAGCGCGTTGCAGCGCGGCGTCGCCCGTCACGCGCGCAGCGAAGAGCACCGGCTCGCCGTTCACGCACGGATCGCACACGGGCGCGTTGCCCTCGTTCAGACCGAGACGTCCGTCCTTGAGTTGGTTCACGACGGCGTCCTTCGCGAGGAGAATCACCGTGTCGGTCTCGCCGAGCTCAAGCAGCGCCTGGGCCGCCGTGCCCTGTTCCCAAGCACGGCGCTGCATCGCGAGCATCGCGTCGCGCACGCGCCGCAAGCGTAGCGCGTCACCTTCGGCCGAGGCGGGCGATTTCGGGTGTGGAGCCGCCAATTCGGGCGCGGACGAGGCCACAACGGAGAGACCGAGCGCACCGCCGGCAAACGCGGCGGAGCGGAGAAACTGCCGGCGGGGATGGACGGGGTGCATGGCGGCGGAGTTCGTGAAAACGCGAACGCCGATGCCGCCGACTATGCGCGCTTCGCGCCCGACGGGCGAGCCCGGGCTTCGCGCGCCGCATTATCCGGCGCCGCTACTCCCGCACGATTTCGTAGTGGATCGTGCGATCGGCGGCGCGGGCGGTGAAGACCAGCGCGCCTCCCTCATCCCGGGCCTCGATGCGTTTCGCGCGCGTCCCGTCGGGGGCGAGCGCGTAGGCCGTGGCCCCGGCCGCGCCGGCAAGCGTGAGCGTCGCGGGCACCGGCTCGGCCGTCATCGGTCCGTGTCCCCAACGATCGCTGACGGATGTGCGCACCGCATTCCAGACCATGCCGGGATTTTCCGTGCGCGCGACGAGCGTCACGAGCACGCGTCGCGAGGCGGTGAGCGGCGCATCGTCGAGCGCCACCGCGGTGACCGCGGCGAAATCGAGGCCGAATCGCGGGCTCTCGACGCCGAGCGCGCCGGCCTCGAGCTTCGCGCCGCCGATGAAACCCGTAGCCGTGGCGGCGCGCTCCGCGGCGACGACGTACACCGGGCCGCGCGAGGCCGCGATCATCCGGATCGCGCCGAGCGCCGGCGTGCCGATCTGCTCCACGCGCGCCGGTTCGCCGACGCCGAGCGGTCGATCACTCACGCTGAGGCGGTCGGTGAGGAAACCGATCGGCTGGCCAGGCAGATGCCGCAGCCAGAGCACATCGACATGCGCCTCCTCGCCCCAGAGCGGCGCGCCGATGCGCAACTCCTTCGCCGCACGCGCGGGCGGCACAAGCCCATTGCGAAACGTGAGCGTCGCAAACGCCGCGAAGCCCCAGCGGCCGGGATTGCGGTACTGATCGAAGAAGGTCTTCGCGCCGCTGTTCGGCTCGGGATTGGCGCCATCGACCATATCGAACGGATACAGCGCGTCCCAGTCCTGCAGCCCTCCGTAGGTGGCGATCGTCGGGTACATCTCGCAGCCGTAGTCGTGCGGAAACGGGTGGTCGATTTCGCTGACGGAAAATGGTTTTCCGCTCACGCGCAGCTGCGCGATCCCGCCGATCTCACCGAACCACCGGTCGCCGAATTCCGCGAGCTGCGGCGTGTTCACCGTCGCCCAGTATTTCTGGTTCCAACCGTGCGTCGGCCCGCCGAAATCCGGGTGCTGCCAGTAGTAGTGCGCGTCGGCGAAATCCATCCCCTGCTCGCGCGCGAGCCCGGCGATGCCGCCGTAGTTCATCTGCGAGCAGATGATCGGCGCGCGCACGCCGAGGTCGTTGCGCAGGAAGTCGCGCAGCTCGTTGGCGTACGCAGTCTCCGTCTCGATGAGGAACGAGATCCAGTCCGCCCACTGCGCTGTCGAGGGTTTCGTCGGCAGCGGCACGGTGCCGACGCGCGCGGATTGGCCGGGCGACAATCCCGTGTCCTCCGCGCCGGGCGTGAGTTTCAGGTTCCGCACGGAAACCGTGCCGGGCTTGTGACCGACGATGAGGCTCAGCCGCGACGGCACGTCGACGGTCGAGTGCGCCACGAAGACATACTTCAACGGCGTCCAGTCGGCGCCGATCTCGGTCGGTGCGTTGAGGCCGCGGGTGCGCCATTTGTCCGTGCGCCAGCGCGGGTCGTCGCGGGAGATCACGACCTGCAATGGCCGCGGCGTGTCGCCCTTCGCCTCGAACTCGAGCGTATACGTTTTCCCCGCCTCGAGCGGCAGGTCGCCGACGTACGCCTGCACGTGCCAGCGGATGCTGTCGACCTCCGCAACCTGGAGCGTCACGCCGCTCGCGTCGGAGCCCGGCACGATCTCGACGCGGGTGCCGGGCATCGCATCGGGTTGCCAGCGGTGCGCGGCGCCGAGCAGCGAGCGTCCGCGCGGGGTGGCGCCACGTTGCCAGGCGGCGGCGAGTGCGGCGTCGTCGCTGTACTTCTTCGCGAGCCAGGCGCTCCAGAGCGCGGCGAGTTCGCCGCGAAACGGCTCGGGCAGCAGCTGGTCGAGCCGGCGGCCGATGTCGCGGGTGCGCTGGCCGAGGAGCGAGTTCTCGTTGTTGATCTCCACGATCGCCACCGCGGGATCCTCGGCGAGGCTGTAGCCGGTGTACGGATTCCGCGCGGAGAGCAGCTGGCGCGCATACTCCTTCTGGAGCTCGATCATCCGGCGCTGGAAACAGTCGACCTGCTTCTGGAACGGCGGGCACTGCGCGATCGAGTCCGGGAAGCCGTCCTCGGGCACGAGCGTCTTCGAGACCTTGAGATTGATGTTCGAGTAGATGCCGCGCGCCTTCAGCGCGGCGACGAGCCGGTGGAGTTTATCGAGTTGCGCGGGATCGATCCGCGAGTGATCGCGGCGATCCTGCGGCCAGATGCTGCCGCCGGAGGCGACCGACCACGGGTTGTCCATGTGGTGGAGCCGCGCGATGTTCACGCCGCCCTGCGCGAGGCGGCGCGCGAGCGTCTCGGCCTCGGACGCGGAGAGGAAATTCTGCTCACTAGAGAGGTTGCAGCCCCAGAAACGGATCCGCTGCCCGTCGGCCACCGTCGCGAAATGCCCGTCCTTCACGATCACGCGTCCGCGTGCGCCGGCGGGCGCGGCGCCGTTGAGCGCGGTCAGGTCGAGCGCCGATCCCGCGACCGGCTCGACTGCTGGCCATGGAATCCACTCGGAGTGATCCTCCGGCGGAGCGAGTTCCTCGGCGGCATTGAGACGAAGGGAAACGAGAGCGGACACGGCGAGGGTGGCGAGCCAGAGCAGCCGGGATGTTTTCATCGATTGGGTGCGCAAATGAGGCCGTCGGCCTCGGCGCCGCGGAATACGGCGGCCGAGCGCGTCGCCCGCACGATTGCGCGGTCGCGCACGAGCGCAACTTCCACCTGCCCGCCACCTCTCGTGTCGCCCCCCGCCACCTCACTGCACGCGGATCCGGCGCCAATAGGCGGAGTCGCAGGTCTTGTCGCCGTTGCTGGCCGTGCGAAACACCAGCCGTCGCTCGCCGGGCCGCGTTGCGAACGAAATGCTCTCGCGTTGGAGTCCTCGATCACAGGGCGCGTCCGCCGGGTCGAGCAACCGAGAGAAAACGATTCGACGCCCGCCGTCGGCCGCTTCCGCCTCAACGACGAACTCCGCTCCGTTTGTCGCCGGGTCCGACCGGTAGGATCCATCGGTCAGGCCGAACTCCCACTCGATCCGCGCCGCCCGCGCAGGGATCTCGACCCACAGGCTGCTGTCGGCGTGTGCGCGCAAGACCTGCAGGCCGTCGATCGACCAGAGCGCGTAGCCGAAGGCCAGATCGTAGGCCACCGGCGCTGGAGTGATCATCGGAAACATGCGCACCGCCGCTCCCGGCGGTACGCGCCGCGGCGTCGTGAGCGGCTCGGCGCTCTCGTAGCTCGCGACCGAAGTCACGTCCGCGAAGGGCTTCGCCGCGAGTCGTGTGACCGCCGCATCCCGCGCGAAACGACTCAGGTACACGCGGCCAAGCGGATGTTCAAAGGTCGGCGCGTCGTCGAGATTGAGACGCGCACAGAGCTCCGTCGGCTCGGCTCCCTCGGCCGCCGCGCGACTCAGCACGAGCGCGCCGACAAACTCGGTTTCGAGAGGCGCGACCGCCAACGGCGCCGCATCGCAACCAATTTCGGCCACTCGCGAGCGCCTTCCCGCCACGACCGGCAGGAGTTGCGACCGCGCGTCGCCAGCGATCAACCACGTCGATCCGGGGGGGGTGAGTTCCTTGAGCGCCGCGATGAGCCCGCCGACGTCGATCCGCGGACCGCGCGCGGGACCGCCGACGATGCCACCGATGAATTCGACGACCGCAAAAAGTCCGGCGGCCGCCGCGCCCGTTCCGGCGAGCCACCGCCCGCGGCCTCGCGCGGCCCGAGCACGCCAAACCAGCCAACCGCCCCACAACCCTGCCGCGAGCGCAGGTAGCGCCCATTGCGTGTAGGCCCCGGCCTGCAACCCCGCGCACACCCACACCGCTGTCGCAAACAACGCGAGCCGCAGCCACGCGGGTTTCCGCCACTCGCGGCCGAGCGACCAGACCGCGACAAGAGCAAGCGCCGTTGCCAGCACCTGCGCCGCGCGCAGGACTCGGCCGGCCGAGACATCCACGAGCGCCGCAGTCCAGCCGACGGCCCGAGCGTAGGGTTGCGGCACCCGGCCTTGGGCCTGAATCGCCGCGACCTGTGCGCCATCGTCGCACCAGAGCGCCTGCGCGAGCAGCGCGTTGATCCGCGTGGTCGGCAAGGTGAGCCGTTCGGAACCGGGCACGCCGCCGTGCCAGTGCAACACGGCAAGGACTGCGAGTCCGCTGAGCGCACCCACGACCGGCAGCAGGAAACGCGGACGCCCCGCCTCGCCGCGCCAGACTTCAGCGCTCGACGCCCAGACGCGGGCGCAGCCGGCCAGCAGCCAGACGGGAGCCGTCGCCACGAAGAGGTACGCGCACCCTCCAAACGCCGCCGTTTTCGCGACCTGTTCGAAAAGTGCCGCCGCGGATTCACCGACGAAACGCGCGAGCAACGGGCGCCAAATCATCTGCCAGGTCGCGAGCAGCACCGCCGCGACCGTCATGCGCGCCGCGATCCGCAGCTCGCGTTTCTCGCCGCGCGCCCAGAGCCGCAGCTGCGGGACGGTGAAGAGCAGAAACACGAGCCGGTAGTCGAAGTTGCTCCCGAGGAGAAACGTTCCCGCAAAGATACCCGCGCCGAGACGGAAGGCATCCAGCTCCGCCGTCGGCGTGTCGGATCCCGCCGCAGGCCGACACCCGCGCCAAGACAGGACTGCGACAAAGGCCAGACCCGCGCCACCGGCGGCAAACAGCCCAAAGCTCCGCAAGCCCGGTGACACGCCGGCGAGAGTCGCCGCGAGCACCCGAGCAGCCGGCACGAGCCCGTAGGAGAGGAACGTGTCGCTCGGCGTCGCCGCGCGGATCGCGCGCAGTTCTTCGTGTTGCCAGAACACGTAGGCGCCGACCACGGCGGCGAGGCCGACGGCGAACGCGACGAAACGGTTTCGCCCCTCACGCAACAGCAGCGCTGCGCCGCAGACCGGGTAAAGCTTCAGCCCGAAACCGACGAGCAACAGCCCCGTCGCCGCCACCGTGCTGCGCCTCGCCGCGAGCAGCGCGAGCGCCGCCACCACGAACAGCACGAGATCGATGTTGCCTCGCTCGATGGCGAGCATGACCGCCGGCGACAACAGCAGCATCCCGAGGCCAAGCGCCGCGCCGCGCTCCAGCCGCCGAGGAAAAACTAGCACCGCCGTCAGAAACGCCGCGACGACTCCGATGCCCAGCACCGTCGTGTGCCGCCGCTCGACGCCGAGGTGAGCCAGCGATTGCCACACGCGCGGATAGTTCAGCTGACGTCGCAGCGGGTCGCGCGGGTTCTCGTGCAGCGGATCGAAGCCGAGGGCGCGCGACTCCGCGCCAGCTGTCACGACCTGCAGATCGAGAAAAGGCGTGTGGGACGCCTGGATTCCCCAGGCGTCCCACGCGTGCTGGTAACCACGAGCCGCCGCGAGCCCGGCCAACAACAACCCGCCGAGCAGCAGGCAGCCGAGCAGCCATCTGCGGCCGCTCGCGAAAAAACGCTCCGGGATCGTGTCGCCGCTGCCGTTCTCTGTCGGTTCCGACATACGCGCGGCATCCTGCCGAGCGATCCCGGCGCGTGTCAGTTCTTTCCGCGCACCGCGTCGAGCACAGTGCCAGGCGTGAGCACCTCGGGCAACAGCAGCGGCTCGGCGCGGCCGGGCACGTAGACGAGGGTCACGGGCACGG
>DATGXO010000148.1:0-32486 GCA_035298965.1 Opitutaceae bacterium
GTCGTACGAGACGTTGTAGCGGCGCTTGAGCTTCGCGTAGAGGGCCTTCGCGCGGCCGGTGAGCTGCTCCTTGTTCTTGAGCAGCGGGAGCACGGCGACCTTGAACGGGGCGATGCGCGGGTGCAGGCGCAGCACGGTGCGCTTCTCCACGTTGCCCTTCTCGTCCTTCACGTCCTCCTCGGCGTAAGCGGCGCAGAGCACCGCCAACAGGATACGGTCGACGCCGACCGCCGGCTCGATCACGTGCGGCACGACCTTGGCCTTCGTGGCCTCGTCGAACCAGAGCTGCGGCACACCGGAGAACTTCTGGTGCTGTTGCAAATCGTAGTCGGAGCGGGCGGCGATGCCCCACAGCTCCTGCACGCCGAACGGATACTTGAACATGATGTCGACCGTGCGGCGGCTGTAGAACGCGAGCTTCTCCTTCGGGTGCTCGTGCAGCGAGAGGTGGCTGTCGGGCAGGCCGATCGACTTCAGCCAATCCTGGCACCACTTCAGCCACTCCTCGTGGCAGGCGAGCCAGTCGGCATCCGGATGGATGAAATACTCCATCTCCATCTGCTCGAACTCGCGGGAGCGAAAGATGAAGTTGCGCGGCGTGATCTCGTTGCGGAACGACTTGCCGACCTGCGCGATGCCGAAGGGCAGCTTCACGCGGGTGGTGTCGATCACGTTGCGGAAATCGACGAACATGCCCTGCGCGGTCTCGGGGCGCAGGTAGGCGACGGCGGACGAGTCGCGCATCGGGCCGACGTGCGTCTCGAACATCATGTTGAACGCGCGCGGCGGCGTGAGGTCCGGATTGCCCGTGGCCGGCGAGGGGATCTGCGCGATCTGCTCGGGCGTGGCCTCAGTGAACTCCCTCGCCACGACCGGCGCGAGCGCGCCCTGCACGGCCTTCTTGCGCTTCAGCTGGTCGGCCTTCTCCTGCAACTCCTCGGTCGTGCGCTCGCTCTCGAGCGCGGAGACATAGCCGATCGTGTTCCCATCGACGACGACCGCCGCGAAGAACAACTGGTCGGCGCGGTAACGCTGCTTGGAGACCTTGCAGTCAACCAGCGGGTCGGTGAACCCGGCCACGTGGCCCGAAGCTTCCCACACCTTCGGGTGCATGATGATCGACGACTCGAGGCCCACGACATCGTCGCGGCGGTGGACCATGTCCTGCCACCAGGCGTTGCGGATGTTGCGCTTCAGCTCGGCGCCGAGCGGGCCGTAATCGAAGAAGCCGTTGATGCCGCCGTAGATCTCCGACGAGGCGTAGATGATGCCGCGGCGCTTGCACAGCGACACGAGGGTTTCCATGAGGTTTTCGGAGGCGGACGGCGTGGCCATAGGTAAAGAGCGCGAGAGTTAGCCGTCGGCGCAGACCGCGGTCAATGGCAGGCTTGGGGCGCCAGGCGCGCCCTGATGTATGCGCGTCAGTCGCGAGCGGCCACTGGGCTGCCGTCCGGATTCTCCAAGGTCGCCTCCGCCGCGAGCGGCAACGCGCTGGCAAGGCGCTCCGAGAGCTCGATCGCCTCGCGTTGGGAAAACGTGCCGGTGATCTGCGCGGAGCCACCGCTCACCCGCTCGTTCACCCGAGGGGCGCTGTAGAGTTCGCCATCGATCACGATTCCCAAGCTCCGCCCCACGGTGGCTTCGGTGAGCTCGGCAAACCGGCGACCACTTTCGTCGGTGAACTTGATCAGGATCTCGTACTCGCCCTGAAAACCCATCGCCGGTCGCGCCTCCTCGACCGCAAACGCAGTCTGGGCCGCCGCTCGACGCACCGCAAAATAGGTCGTTCGCGAGACGCCGCCGTCCTTCGCGCAGCGGCAGGCTCACTCCGCCTGCGCGCCGGCTTCCTCGAGACGCGAGGCGGCAGCTTCCCATTCCTGCGTGGCCTGGGTGATTTGGTCGGTCACGGCCGTCAGCTCGCGGTTCAGATGCTGCGCGCGGCCGGCGACGGCGTACGTATCCGGGCTCTCGAGCGCGGCGGTGAGTTCGGCCTGCTTGGCCTCGAGCTGGGCGACGGCCTCCTCGAGCTTGCTCACCTCGGTGCGCAGCTTCCGGACTTCGTTCGGGCTGATCTTCTTCGCCTTCGGTTTTTCGGCGGGCGCGGGCGCAGCGACGGCCGCGGTCTGCACGGGGCGGGCGTCGGTGAATCCGGCGGTGAGCGCGGCGCGCTCGTTGGTGGCCTTCGACTTGTCGAGGTAGTAGTCGTAGTCGCCGGCGTAGTGCGTGAGCCGGCCGGCGTTCACGTGCAGGACGTTCTGCGCGAGCGAGCGGATGAAGTACACGTCGTGGCTGATGAACACGAGCGTGCCCTCGTACTGCTTGAGCGCGTGGACGAGCGCGTCGATCGACGCGATGTCGAGGTGCGTCGTGGGCTCGTCCATCAGCAGGAAGTTCGGCGGATCGACGAGCAGGCGGGCCAGCGCGAGGCGGGATTTCTCACCGCCGGAGAGCACGCCGATCGGTTTGAAAACGTCGTCCTTCCGGAAGAGGAACGCCGCGAGGATCGTGCGCGCGCGCTGCTCGGTGAGCTGGTTCTGCTCGGTGCGCAGCTCCATCACGTTCTCGAGCACGTTCGCCTTCGGGTTGAGGTTGTCGCCGCGGTTCTGTGCGAAGTATCCGGCGACGACGCTGCTGCCCAGCTCACGCTCACCGCCCTGGATCGGGATCACGCCGGCGAGGATTTTCAGGAGCGTGGATTTGCCTGCGCCGTTGGGGCCGACGAGCACGATGCGCTGGCCGCGCTCGGCCTGGAAATTCAGGTCGCGGTAAACGACGTGGTCGCCGTACGCCTGCTGCACGTGCTCGAGCGTGATGACCTTCAACCCCGAGCGCGGCGGCTGCGGGAAACGGAAGTTCACGCGCTTGAGCTCCTCGACGGGTTCCTCGACCGCGTCCTCCTTGATGCGCTCGATCTGCTTCTCCTTCGACTTGGCGCGCGACGCCATCGAGGCCTTCGCACCGAAGCGGTCGACGAACTTCTGCAGGTGGGC
Source organism: Opitutaceae bacterium (assembly GCA_035298965.1). Lineage (GTDB taxonomy): Bacteria > Verrucomicrobiota > Verrucomicrobiia > Opitutales > Opitutaceae > CAJCBL01. Next base: position 2,991 of record DATGXO010000148.1, read on the forward strand.
GATCTCGCGCTGCTGGTTCTTGAAGAGCGCGAGCTGCTGCGCCTTGCGCGCCTCCTTCTCGTTGAGGAAGTCGTCGTAGTTGCCCGTGTAGCGATGGAGCGTGCCGCCGCGCAGCTCGAGCATGCCGTTGCAGAGGGCGTTCAGGAACGCGCGATCGTGCGAGATGATCAGCAGGCCGCCCGGGTAGCGCGTGAGATAGTCCTGGAACCAGAGCAGCGCCTCGAGATCGAGATGGTTCGTCGGCTCGTCGAGCAGGAGCAACGCCGGCTCGCTCACGAGCAACCGCGCGAGATGCGCGCGCATCACCCAGCCGCCGGAAAACGTCTTCGCGGGCTTGAGGTGGTCCGCCTCGCGGAAACCGAGGCCGGCGAGGATCTTCTTCGCGCGCGGCTCGAGCGTCCAATCGATGTCGTAGTCGTCGTCGTTGTCGGGGACGAGTTTCTTGCCGCTCGTGGCGAGGTGCAGGATCGTCTCGTCGCCGGCGGGCGCGCTCTCCTGCGGCAGGTAGCCGAAGTCGGCGCCGCGTTCCCAGGTGATCGTGCCCTCGTCGGGCGACTCCTCGCCGAGAATGAGGTTGAACAGGGTCGTCTTGCCCGCACCGTTCGCGCCCACGAGGCCGAAGCGGTCCGTGCGCGCCACAAACAGCGAGACCTCCGAGAAGAGTTCGCGTGTGCCGTAGGACTTCGAGATGTCGGCGATCGTGAGCATGGAAGCTGTCCACCAAACGCGAGCCCGCGGGGCGGCGTCAAGCAACGGCCTTCCACGCCCGCCACTGTGCCGGCCCCGAACCGGTGGTCGGCGGCCCTGCGTTGCCCCGCCGCGCGAGGTGCATTTCCGCCCTTTTTTTGTGCCTATCGTCCATAGCGCCGCCGCGCGCACTCTGGGATAGTGGAGGAAATATGCCATCGCCCTCTCCTCGCTCTTCCCGCGCCACCCCGCGGCTTGCCGGCGCGGCGCTCCTCGCCTCGCTCTTCATGCTCCCCTGCGTTTCCCCGGCCGCTCCTCTCGCCGCGGCGACAGCGGCCGAAGCCCCGAGCCAACGCCACGCCGATCGCGGCGACGGCACGTTCCTCAACCCCATCCTCGCCGGTGATCATCCCGATCCCTCGGTCCTCAAGGAGGGCGACGACTACTATCTGGTGTGCTCGTCGTTCGTGAGCACGCCCGGCCTGCTCGTCTGGCACTCGCGCGATCTGGTGAACTGGGAGCCGCTCGCCCCGGCGTTGAACAAACCGGTCGGCTCCGTCTGGGCGCCGGACCTCTGCAAGCACAACGGCCGCTACTTCATCTACTTCCCCGCGCTCGGTAACAACCGCCTGACCAACATGGTCGTCTGGGCCGACGACATCCGCGGCCCGTGGAGCGACCCCGTCGACCTCGGGACCGGCAACATCGATCCCGGCCACATCGCCGATGAAAACGGGAAACGTTACCTCTACTTCAGCGCCGGCCACATGGCGCCGCTCAGCGACGACGGCCTCACGCTCACCGGCCCGCAAAAGAGAGTCTACGACGGCTGGAAGTACCCGGAGGAGTGGGATGTCGAGGTCTTCGCCCAAGAAGGTCCGAAGATGCTCCGCCACGGCGACTACTACTACATGGTCCTCGCCGAAGGCGGCACCGCCGGCCCCGCCACGAGCCACATGGTCATCATGGCGCGCTCCAAGAGCCTCGAGGGCCCTTGGGAAAACTCACCGTACAACCCGATCGTGCACACCGCCTCCGCCGCCGAGAAATGGTGGTCGCGCGGCCACGCCACGCTCCTCGAAGGCCCGGACCGCAAGCAGTGGTACCTCGTCTACCACGCCTATGAGAACGGCCACTACAACCTCGGCCGCCAGACGCTCCTCGAGCCCGTCGAATGGACGGCCGACGGCTGGGTGAAGGCCGTCGGCGCCGATGTCGCCGCGCCTCTCCCGAAGCCCGCCGGCGGCACCGCCGTGCCCCACGGCTTCGCGTACTCCGACGACTTCTCGACCGACAAGATCGGCGTGCAATGGTCGCTCTTCCAGTCCGCCACGGAAAACGTCCGCGACACCGCCCGCGTCGAGAACGGCACGCTCGTGCTCCAGGCCCGCGGCAACAACCCCAAGGACGGCACGCTGCTCAACTTCGTCACCGGCGACCACAACTACGAGGTCCAGGTCGAGGTCGAGTGCGACGCCGGCGCCACCGCCGGGTTGCTCGCGTTCTACAGCGAGAAACTTTTCGCCGGGCTCGGGATCTCCGATACCGCGCTGCTCGAGTACCGCAAGGGCGACGTGTCCTCCTTCAACCACCCCGCGCAGCTCGGCCGCCATTTCTTCCTTCGCCTGCGCAACGCCCACGATGTCGTCACCACCTGGTACAGCGCCGACGGCACGAACTGGGTCCGCCACTGGATGCAGGTCGAAGTCTCCGGCTACCACCACAACATCGCCGACGGCTTTCTCAGCCTCCGCCCGACGCTGCACGCCGCCGGCACCGGCGCCGTACGTTTCCGCAACTTCCAGTACCGCGTCCTCGCGCCGTAAGCGGCCCGCCGCCTGTGGAGCTGTTCGCAGGAGCAGCTCTCCGAGCGCGGCACCGTCTGAAACGGAAAGCAACACACTGCTGTTTCGTGGAAGCGCGGCGCTCCCCGCGCAACCGAGCTTGGTTCGCTCGCCCCTCGCCGCATAGGCTGTCGCGCACGTTTTCCGCGCGATGAGCGAACCGCTCCAGTTTCTCCAATGGCACACCGCGAAGGCCCTGCACCAGGTGCAGCTCCTCTCGTGCGATTTCGTGGTCTTCACGCATTGGACAATTCCCGACATGCGCGCGCCCTTCTGGCGGCTGTTCTGGCAGGACCGCCCCGGGGTGTTTTTCGAGATCGACGGGAAACGCCGCCCGGTCCCCGCGCGACGCTTCGTCCTGATCCCGCCGCACACGCCGCTCTCCTGCGGCAACACCGCGACCTTCGGCCAGCTCTTCATGCATTTCCGCCTCGAGCCCGGACTCGCCGGCCGGCGGGGCGACGTCTACTTCGCCCAACCCGACGCCGCGCTCGACCGCCTCGCCGTCGCCCTCCGCCAGTCGCTGCAGACCGACGCCACCACGCTCGATGTCTCGCTGCGCGCCCAGGCGCTGCTCTCGCTGGTGTTGCTCATCGTGCCCGAGTCCCACTGGGCACCGCGCTGGGAGGATGCACGCATCACCGCCGCCGCCGCCGCGATCCGCGCCGCGTACCCGCGGAAACTCGCCAACAACACGCTCGCCCACGAAGCCGGCCTGCACCCCGGCGCGTTCATCCGGCTCTTCCGCCAGACCACCGGGCACACGCCCGGCGAATTCCTCACCAACCTCCGGCTCGAGGAAGCCTGCGTGCTGCTGCACTACAGCGAGCTCTCGATCGACGAAGTCGCCGCGAAGATCGGTTTCGCCGACCGCGGCTATTTCTCGCGCCAATTCGCCGCCCGCATCGGCATCCCTCCCGCCCGCTACCGCAAGCTCGTTAACACCGACAACCGCCTGCGCCGGTGACCCACATCGCCGCGCGCTCCCTGCGCACGCAGCGAAGACCGCCGTCTCCATCTGTAGGCCACGTCGCCGAAGTGGATTCCGGGAAAACCGCACCGGCAAACAAGGTACGGACGGCTCTCCGCGCCGTCCGTCCATCTCCGCAGCCACCAGATTCTTCATCCGCAGAGAACGCAAAGATCACAAAAAAGCCGGCACGAGAGCGGAGCCCCACACCGATGAGTCGGAAATACAGGAGCCGCCGATGCACACCGATGAATGAAGATCCGATCCTCCGGTCCGCCACGAGGTGGACCGCGTTACCCTCAACACGGTCGCATGCCTGTGCTTTATTTTACGCCCGGAATCAGAAAATAGGCCGCCAGGAGAATGGCGAAAGCTACGGGCACAGTAAACGGAACCAAACTCATGCGATAAGCGGAAGCTTCCTTCTTCTTCCACCACAGCGCCAGCGACGCCACCAACATTGCGCCATAGAGTGGGATGTACGCTAGCACCAGCCCGACCAGAACGCCCGCAAACGATTCACGCCAGGCCGGCAACTCGCGAGGCTGATCCGCAAGCACCATGATTGTCGCAGCACCGAGGCCGCCCCAAAGAAACGCCAATACTCCGCCAGCAATAAGAGGAACCTTTATGGGGCGTGCCATTTCAGATGAACACTCCTGAGCCGCCACGCGGAACCGCGCGGCGGCTCTCGCGGGACGAATCGTGCGGCCAACACTCAACGTGGCTCATGCCCAGCCCCGTGCGACCACACTGCGTGATCGAGATCGCGATGCCGCAGGTGAATTTCTCGGCTCCGTGGGCATACCGACCATCTTCGAAAAACGACAGACGCCCATCGATAGAATCCAACCCGAACTTCACGAGCTTCTCGGTGACGACCACCCGCTGGGGACTTCCGAATTCAAGGGTCTTCACGAAACGTAAATACTGCGCGTCATCGGGGGGGGGTAGCTCCAATGCTGTCCGGTGAACGCAAGTGACGAGCGTCATAAGTGATTCAATTCAGGGATGAAGCGCGTTTTTCGAGCTGCTCACGATTTGAAGTCCACTCGCCCTGATGGCGGGATGCGGCGCGATGAACTCGGGCAAGACCGTCTTCGCGCAGCTCATGGAGCAGGTGCCGCATTGGGAGTTTCGTCGACTGGTGCAGCGGCACCAGCTCGACTCGGGCCGGCTGAAGTTCACCGCGTGGGAGCATCTGTTGGCGCTGTGTTTTGCCCAGCTGACTTTCCGCGAGAGTCTGCGGGACATCGAGTCCTGCTTGGGCGCACAGCCACGTTTGGCCTACCATCTGGGGTTTCGCTCCCGGGTGACACGCAGTACGCTCAGCGACGCCAACGACCAGCGCACCTGGCGGCTGTTCGCCGATCTGGCGCAGCGGTTGATGGCGCGGGCGCGCCAGCTCTATCAGGACGAGCCTCAGGCGCTCGAACTGGATGCAAGTATCTACGCGTTGGACTCCTCGGTGATCGACTTGAGTCTGGCGCTGTGCCCGTGGGCCAACTGGACCGGCCGCGATGCCGCAGTGAAGTTGCACACCCTGCTGGATCTGCGCGGTCCGTCGAGCCGACCCGTCGAAGGCGGTGTCGAGCCACCGCACTCCCTAGGATCCGGTTCCGTTCGTGATTCCCTGCGTTCCACATTCTCACTTCCGACTCCGGCGTTCCGTTCCTGAGTTTCTGAGTTCCACAACCTCCTTCTTGGCGGGCATCGCAGGCCCGATCCCGTCCGCGGCATTGCACCTCGATGCTCGCGCGCCACGCTCGCGATTCCGCATGCCACTCGCCGCGCACCGCCTTCTCCTCGCGCTCCTCGCCTTCGCGGCGCTGCTGGGCGGCTGCGCCACGGTGCCGCCGCCGAGCGCGTTGTTCAACTACGCCGAGGGAGCGCGCGCCGTGGCGCCGGAGGAACGTGCCGTCTTCAATGCCCGCGTCTTCGATCAGGCGGCCGACTGGGTCGCGCGGCGCTATTACGATCCCACGCTCAACGGCGCCGACTGGTCCGCCGCGCGAGCCCGCCACCGCCCCGAGGCGCTCGCGGCGACGACCGATGCCGAGCTCTACGCGGCGCTCAACGCCCTGCTCGACGAGCTGCGCGACGAACACACCTGCGCGCTCTCGCCGGCCGAGGTCGACCAGTACCGGAACCGCCGCAGCGCGTTGCTCGGTTTCCGCACCGGCCCGTTGCCGGAGCCGCCGCACGCGCGCCGCATCCTCGCCGTCTTCCCCGGCAGCGCCGCCGATCGCGCGGGCGTACGGCCGGGCTGGATCCTGCTCGCCGCCGACGACCGACCGCCGGGCGAGGTGCTCGGTGTCGGTAAACTCACCGCGGGCCAGCTCGTGCGCTGCGATTTCCTCGATGCCGCCGGGCAACCGCGCCGCCTCGAGCTGCGCGCGAGTCGGATCGAGTACCCGCCAGTCCGTGACGCACGCCGCCTCGACGACGGCGTGCTCGTGCTCGCGTTCGATTCCTTCGATCTGTCCGCCGCGCGCTGGATGCGCGCCGAGTTGAAACGCGAGCGGCCCGCCGGCCTCATCCTCGACCTGCGCGACAATGTCGGCGGCGAAGCCCGCGCGCTCGCCGCGATCCTCGCCGAAATATTCCCGGGGCGCGCACCCATCGGCGGCATCCGCGCGCGCCAGAGCGCCGAAGCCAGCGCGCGGCGCTCACCGCGCCATTTCCTCGCCGCCCACTATTCCGGCCCGCTCGCGGTGCTCGTGTCGGAGCGTTCCGCCAGCGCGGCCGAGATCCTCGCGGCCATCGTGCAGCACGAGAAACGCGGCGCCGTGGTCGGCACCGCGACGCCCGGCAACGTGCTCGTGTGCGTGCGCTGGCCGTTGCCCGGCGGCGGCGAGCTCCAGCTCAGCGTATACGATTACGTCGGACCCGACGGCCGACGGCTCGAGGGCCGCGGCATCACGCCGGATGTGCCGGTCGCCGCCGCACCCGGGGCGGAGCCGGATCCGCAGCTCGAGGCGGCACGTGCGGCGTTGGGCGCGGGTGACGGCGCTCGCTGATCCAGCCACCAGCCCTCGCTCGTCGACTCGCCCGCCGAAGCCGCATCGCACCATCCCGCTGCGCCGGCGCCGAGAAAACCGTCGCCCTCGTGCGCGTTTCCTGAAAACGTCCGCGGCCTCATGCCATTCAAAGCCCTCGGCCTCTCGCCGAATACGATCCGTGGCGTCCAGGCCATGGGCTACACGGAACCCACTCCGATCCAGCTGCGCGCGATCCCGGCGGTGCTCGCCGGCAAGGACCTCATCGGCTCGGCGCAGACGGGCACGGGCAAGACCGCGGCGTTCGCACTTCCGATCCTCTCGAAGCTCGGCGCGCACTCGGCGCGCGGCGCCCGCGTGCTCGTGCTCGAGCCCACCCGCGAACTGGCGGCGCAGGTGGAAACGTCGTTCCGCGATCTCGGCCGTTTCACCGACATCCGCGCGCTCGTCGTGCACGGCGGCGTGGGCTACGGCCACCAGCGCAAGGAGCTGCGCGACGGCGTCGATGTGATCGTCGCCACGCCCGGCCGCCTGCTCGATTTCATGAAAGAGGGTCTGAAGCTCGACTCGATCGAGGTGCTCGTGCTCGACGAGGTCGACCGCATGCTCGACATGGGCTTCCTGCCCGACGTGAAGCGCATCATCCTCGCCTGCCCCGACGCGCGGCAGACGCTCTTCTTCTCCGCCACCGTGCCGCCCGAGATCGCCGCCGTTGCCGCGTTCGCCCTACGCGATCCGGTGCGTGTGGAGATCGGCATCAACCGCTCCACCGCGCAGACGGTCAGCCACGCGCTGTACCCGGTCGCGCAGGTGCAGAAATTCGAGCTGCTGCTCGCGCTGCTCGAGCGCACGGAGTTCGACAGCGTGTTGATCTTCTCGCGCACGAAACACGGCGCCGATCGCATCGCGCGGCGCCTGAAGGCCGCCGGCCACTCGGTGGCGGCGCTCCACTCCGACCGCACGCAAAACCAGCGCGTCGAAGCGCTGGAAGGTTTCAAGAACGGCCGTTACGAGGTGATGGTCGCCACCGACATCGCCGCCCGCGGCATCGACGTGGCCGGCGTCACCCATGTCATCAACTACGACGTGCCGGGCCATCCCGAGGACTACGTGCACCGAATCGGCCGCACCGGCCGCGCGCAGACGGTGGGCGACGCGTTCACGCTCATGTCGCCGGAAAACGAGGCCGATGTCGCCGCCATCGAGCGATTCATCGGCAAACCGATCGAGCGCCTCAAGCTCGAGAATTTCCACTACGCCCCCTACGAGCTGCGTCCGCCCCAGCCCCAGCAACAGGGCGGCGGCGGTCGGGGACGTTTCAACCGCGGCGGCCAGCAGCAGGGCCGGCACGGCGGCGGCAAACCCGGCGGCGGACACGCGCATGGTCGCGGCCAGCAACAGGGTCAAGGCGGTGGCGGCCAGGGCCGCAGCCACGGTCAGGGCGGCGCGCGCCCCGCGCAGCAGCAGCCGAAGCCGAAGAAGCAGAGCTTCGGCACCGCGCGACATGAAGGCACCGGCAACCAGCCCGCTCCCGCGCAGCCTCCGGCCGCTCCCGGCGGCGTGCGCGGTTTCCTCTCGCGACTCCGCCGCGGTCGCTGAGCGCGCCCCGATCTCTTGGTAAACAAAGCGGCCCTCTCTCACGAGAGGGCCGCGCTGCTTGTCTTTGTCTGTAGCTTGGGCCGGGAAAACGGACGTGCGCTCAGCGGCCGAGCATGCCGCCGAGGCCCTTCTTCTTCTTCGCCGGTTTTTCTTCGGGCGCGGGCGCTGCGCCGCTGTTGCTGCCACCGGAATTGTCGGAATTGGAGGCGGAGGCCTCGCCGGGCTTGCTGTAGCCGGCCGGCACTTCGAAGAGCGCGGCGTCCTGCGCACCGGCTTTGAAGTTCTTGTAGTCCATCGTCATGTCCTTCGTGGCGAGGCGGACGAGGAAGTTGTCGCTGTTGAGGAAGTAGTGCGCGACATCCGCGCCGGTGGTGACCTTGTACTCGGTGCAGGCGACGCCGTTCACGTTGGCCGAACCGACTTTTTCCCATGTCGGCTCCGGGCCGCTCTGGCCGGCCGCGGCGGGCGCGTCCGGAATCGCGTTTTCCATGACCATCTTCTGCGCGGGCATCAGCGTGTAGCTGACCTTCTTGTCCTGGCGGATGATCGAGATCATCTGCATGCCGTTCGCATCCATCTCGGTGCGGATCTTGTCGCCATCGACGAACAGCTTCGTGGCCGACGTGGTGCCGGCGACCGTGGTGACGGTCTCGACGGAATAGGCCTTCGGCCAGTCGGCCATCGGGTTCTTGGAGGCGGCGTGCGCGCCGACGGCGGCAAGGCCGAGGCAGAGGAGGAGTTTCAGGGATTTCATTCTCGGATTCGTGTTTTGGTGTTGGTGCGGCGGCGGCCGAGGGAACCCCCGCGCAAGCCGCGTCGGGGTCTTTCTCGGGCGCAAAACGCGAGGCGCCAATCCGGATTTCGGTTACGGATCCGTTCGACCCGTCAACGGGCCTTGAAACGGACGAACGGGCGCCACGCCGGGGGGGGCTGTCGCCTCAGCAGCCGTACTCGTCGGCCACGCGCGCGGCTTTCGTCGTCAGTTCCCCCTCGCATTCCATCGAGCCGCGGCGGAGGTCGCGGCAGATCTGCGGACGCTTCTCGTAGATCGAGCAGAAGAACACCGGCGCGCGCCCGCGTGCCGTCGAAATCTGGAGGGCCATGCAGTGGCCCTCTTCCATCCGCATGTAGGCGCGTTGACCCACGAAACGCGCGACGCGCTCGGCCTCGTCGCCCAGCCGCGTCCAATCCGCGCCGCTCACGCGGATGTAGGTGGAGGACTTCGAGAAGCAGCAAACTCCGCAGTTCAGGCAATCGGCAGGCACTTCCATCGTTCGTCGGGTTTCCGCGCCAGCACGCTGGCTCGTTCGCCGAAGACGAGCCGAAAGATCGCCGCCTCCACCGGCGCCGGCCGGCGTGCGGTGGAAGCGGCGGGACGCGACACTCAGGCGGCGAAGGCGGCCGCGCGGCGACGTTCGTACTGCTCCTTCAGCTCGAGGAACTGCGACCAGAACGGTGGCCGCGGCCCGCCCGCGAGCAGCGCCTGCAGATGCGCGAGGTGTGTGTGCCAGCCGGCGCTGAAGTTGCCCATCTCGGGGAGATCGGCGGGCTGTGACCGGTGGGTCAGCACGAGCAGCACCTCGTCGCCGCGAGGCGTGAGCTCGAACGTCACCTCCGAGGCGTCGCTGAAGGTGTAGGCGAGCACACGCGGGGGTTCCCAGCGGGTGACGGTGCCGTGCATCTCCATGCCGGATTCCTGGACCTCGCGGTATTCGTCCGGCGGAGTCTCGTCGGGCGCGAGGTTGCGGTGGAGGAATTGCAGCCTGACCTTGCCGCCCGTGCACGGCTCCATCGGCCCGCCGGCAAACCACCGGCTGCGTTTCTCAGGCTCCGTGAGGAAGGCCCAGACTGTTTCGATGGGGCCGGGCAACGTGCGCACGAAACGCACTTCGCCGGCACCGCGTAGTTCTCCGAGTTGTTCGTTGGTTCTCATGGCTTCTTCTTTCTGGTTTCGTGGGAAACTTCCGCGCGGAGCTCGCGCTCGAGGGCGTCGAGCCGGTGGCTCCAGGTGCGCTGCATCCGCTGCAGCCACGCATCCAGCTCGTCGAACGCGCCGGGGCGCAGCGACTGGATCCGCGTCCGCCCCTCCGCGCGGGTGTCGATCAGCCCGGCGTCGCGCAGAATGTTGAGGTGCTGCGAGACCGCCGGCGCGCTCATGTCGAACTCCTCGACCAGCTCGCCCACGGTGCGCTCCCGCACAGCGAGCAGCTCGATGATGCGACGACGGGTGGGATCGGCGATGGCGGCGAGGCTTCGCATAGCAGTCTTTATTTAAGCGTTTTCTTAACTATGCAAGCGGGCGCTCGAGATTCCTCACCGCTGTGCGCCACAGTGCTCCGGCGTTCGTCGCTCGGCTGCCGACTTGCCGCGCCGGCGGCCGGCGATCAGCCTACGCCGCGTGGACTGCTACCAACACGCCCGCACTCTCATCGACAACGCCCACTCCGCCGATCCCAAGCGCGCTGCCGACAGCCGCCCGGCCGAGCTCGTCTATGCCGATCGCATGGAGGCCTGGGTCGCGCGGCTCGATCCCACTGCGCCGCCCCTGCTCCGGCTCGCCGCGCGTTGCCAACACCTCGAGCGCTGGTCCGTGCCGCGCGACACTTTCCCGATGGACAAGCCCGGCTATCACGCGTGGCGGAAGTCGCTCTACGTGAAACAAGCCGCCCGCGCCCGGGAATTGCTGCTCCAGGCCGGCGTGCCCGCGGCCGAGGCCGATGAAGCCGCCACCTGGGTCTCGAAGACCGGCCTCAAGACCAACGCCGGCACGCAAGCGCTCGAGGATGCCGCCTGCCTGGTGTTCCTCGAAAACGAGATCGCCGATTTCGCCGCCCAACATGCCGAGTACACGCAAGAGAGGTTCGTCGGCATCCTCCAGCGCACGTGGAAAAAAATGAGCGCGCCGGCCCAGTCCTTCGCCCTCGCCCTTCAACTGCCTCCGCCGATCGCCGCACTGGTTCGCGCCGCTGTCGCTTCCGCGTGATCGACCGCCGGGTTGACCGAGTGTCAGCACCCGGCAAGCTCGCGCCTATGTCCAAGCGCCGCCCCCCCACGGCCCGCCCGCTCGATCGCGAGCAGAGTCGCCGCACCATCATCGCCGCGGCAACGCGCCTCTTCGCCGAACGCGGTCTGGAGAATGTCACCTTCGGCCAGATCGCTAAGGCGGCCAAGGTCAGCCGCCCGCTCGTGTATTTTCATTTCAGCGATCAGCGCACGCTCTTCCTCGAATGCGTACACCTCGCCACCGTCGAGCTGCAGGCCCGCTTCGCCCGCGAGATCGACCGGGAGGACACCGGGTTGGACCAGCTCGAGACGATGGGCCGCGTCTATTTCGGTCTGCACGACGACGCCCCTGCGCTCTTCCAGGTGCTCGCGATGTACGAATCGCAACCGCCCGCCAACAGCGCCGCGCGCGACCTCTACGAGCGCGTCGAGAAACTCCACCACGAGATCGACGCCCTGAAAACCGGGCTCGTCCGCCGCGGCGTCAAGGACGGCTCGATCCGCCGCAACGTCGGCGCGCCGCAGGTCGTCGGCACGTGCCTGTGGGGCTTCTGCCACGGGCTCGCGCAGCTTCTCGCGATCAAGGGCCCGCACCTCTCCGCCTGTTTCGGGCTCGAGCGGCGCAAGGCGATCGACAACGGGTTCGCCCTGCTCCGCCACGCTCTCGCGGGCAAACGCGGTTGACGCCCCATAGGGGGCTGACTCTGTGTCAGCCCGTCATGGCCCCGCGTCCCCTCCTTCTCCTGGCCCTCCTGCCGCTCGCCGGATGCGGGCGCCCCGCCCCGGCAGCGCCGGCGGCCCCGCCGGCTGCGCGGGTGCAAGCGGCCCCGGTCACCGTCTCGACACGCGCGATTCCGCTACGCGTCCCGGGCACGGTGAGCCGCCGCGCCGAAGCGGCGCTCGCGTTCAAGGTCGGCGGGCTTGTCGAGAAGGTCGTGGTGCGCGCGGGCGACCGCGTCGCCGCCGGCCAGTTGCTCGCCCGGCTCGATCCGGCCGAGATCGAGGCCCAGCTCGTGCAGGCGCGCAGCGGCGTCGAGAAAGCCCGACGCGATCTCGCCCGCGCCGAGGAGTTGCGCACGCGCGACGCCGTTTCCACCGAACTCGCCGAGAACGCCGCGACAGGCGTCGAGCAGGCGGAGGCCGCCCTGCGGATCGCCGAGTTCAACCGCCGCCATTCCGAGATTTTGGCGCCAGCCGCCGGGCACGTTCTGAAACGCCTCGTCGAGCCGAACGACATGGTTCCCGCCAACAAGGTCGCCGTGCTCTTCGCCTCCGACGACGAGGGCTGGATCGCCCGCGCCGGTCTGCCCGAGGCCGAAGCCGCACGCCTGCGCGTCGGCGATGCCGCGATCGCGCGGTCGGCGCATCAACCTCCGCTCGGCGGCCGTGTCGCGCAGATTGCAGAAGCCACGGATCCGGCGACCCACACCGTCGAAGTCGAGGTCCGCCTCGATGCGGCGCCCGCCGCGTTGCGTTCCGGTTCGGTGGTCGAGCTCGAGCTGCAGCCCGCCGACGTCGCCTCCCGCCCGGTCGTGCCGGTCACCGCCCTCGTGGAGGGTGACGGGCGCCTGGCTTCGCTCTTCCTCGTCGCGGCCGACGGCCGCTCGGTCACGCGCCAAAAGGTAATCGTTCAAACGGTGCACGACGGCGCCGCGTACCTCGAAGGCGCCCTGCCCGCCGGGGCGCGCGTGGCGACGACCGGTGCGGAGTTCCTGCGCGACGGCGCCGCCGTCGAGATCGTCCCCTGACTCCATTCGGTCGCGACGCCCGTCATGAAGCTCACGTCGTTTTCCGTCCGCAACCACCAGTTCACGATCCTGGTATTCCTCTGCCTCGCGGCGGTCGGCTTCAACGCCTTCCGGAACATCCCACGCTCCGAGGACCCGAAGCTCCTCATCCCGGCCTCGACCGTGATCGTCGTGTGCCCGGGCGCGAACGCCGTGGAGATGGAGCGCCTCGTCGCGCGGCCGATCGAGGACGCCGTCAAGGAGCTCGACGACCTGCACCGCCTGAACACCTCCGTCGAGGACGGCGTCGCGGTCCTCGGCGTGGAGTTCTACTACGGCAACGATCCCGACACCAAATACAACGACGTGCTCCGCCAGGTGAACGCGGTGCGTGGCAACCTGCCGGCCAACACCTCCACCGTCGAGGTGCGCCGCTGGCAGACTAACAACGTCGCCACGCTCCAACTCGCGCTCGTCTCGCCCGACGCCAGCTACGGCCGCCTGCAGGATCTCGCCGAACTCCTCCGTGAACGTCTCGAGGCGGTGTCGGGCGTGCGCGATGTGCAGAAGTGGGCGTACCCGGAAAAGCAGGTCCGCGTCTCGCTCGACCTCGCCAAGCTCGCGCAGCTCCACCTGCCCCTCGCGCAGGTCGTCGGCGCCCTCCAGGGCGGCAACACCAACATCCCCGGCGGAGCGGTCGAGAGCGGCGCGCGGCGTTTCAACCTCAAGACCACCGGCGCCTTCGCCGACCTCGACGAGGTCCGCCAGACGCCGCTCGGCGCGCAAGGCGCCGCGGTCGTCCGCCTCGGCGATGTGGCCGAGGTGGAGTGGACCACGGAGGAGCTCGAGCAATTTGGCCGGTTCAACGGCGAGCGCGCGGTATTCGTCACCGTGCGGCAGCTCAACGACCAGAACGTGCTCGCGCTGCGCGACCGGGTGCGCGCGCGCATCGAGGCGTTTCGCGCGGAGCTCCCGGGCGACGTGCGGCTCGAGCTCGCGTTCGACCAAGCGGAGAACGTCGCCCGTCGGTTGCGCGGCCTCGAGCACGACTTCCTCATCGCGATCGGCCTCGTGCTGATCACGATCCTGCCGCTCGGCGTGCGCGCCTCGCTGCTGGTGGCGCTCTCGATCCCGCTCTCGCTCGCGATGGGTGTGAGCCTGCTGTATTTCACCGGCCACGGGCTGAACCAGCTCACGATCGTCGGTATGGTCATCGCGCTCGGCCTGCTCGTGGACGACTCGATCGTCGTCGCCGAAAACATCGCACGCTTCCGTCGGCTCGGCCATCCGCCGGTCGAGGCGGCGATCGCCGCCACCGAGCAGATCGCTATCGCCGTGATCGGCACGACTGCGACCGTGCTCTTCGCCTTCCTCCCGATCGCGCTGATGCCGGGCGACTCCGGGCAGTTCATCCGCGGCCTGCCGCTCTCGGTGATGTACACCGTCACCGCATCGATGTTCGTGGCGTTGACGATCATCCCGTTCCTCGCGAGCCGGATGCTGCGCGGCCACGAGGAGGCGGAGGGCAACTTCATCCTCCGCGGGCTCATGCGCGGCATCCACGCGACCTACCGCCCGCTCCTCCACCGTTGCATGCAGCACCGGGTGAAAACGCTCGTCGTGGCGGCGGTCCTGCTCGGCGCGTCGCTCCTGCTGATTCCGCAGATCGGTTTCAGTCTCTTCCCGAAGGCCGGCCTGCCACAGTTCCTCGTGAAGATCCGCGCGACCGAGAGCACCAACGTCGGCGCGAGCGACGCGCTCGCCCGCCAGGTGGAGGCCGTGCTCGCGCGCACGCCGGAGATCGTCTGGTACTTCACCACCGTCGGGAAAGGAAATCCGCAGGTCTACTACAACGAGGCGGCCGACCAGCAGAAGGCGAGTTTCGCCGAGGTCTTCGCCTCGTTGCGCGAGTTCAACCCCGACACGAGTCCGGCGTTGCTCGACCGCCTGCGTGCGGAGTTCGACCGCATCCCCGGCGCGCAGATCCAGCTGAAGGAATTCGAGAATGGCCCGCCCATCGCGGCCCCAATCGCGGTGCGCGTGCTCGGCCCGGAGCTCGAGGGGCTGCGCGCCGCGGGCGCGCGGCTGGAGGAGCTGCTGACCGGCATCGAAGGCACTGAGAACATCGACAACCCGCTGCGCACCTCGCGCACCGACCTCCGGCTGCGCCTGAACCGCCCAGCCGCCGCGCTCGCGGGCGTGGCGGAGTTCGAGCTCGACCGCGCCGTGCGGCTGGCTTTCGCCGGCCTCAACGTCACCCGTTTCCGCGAGGCCGACGGCGACGAGTACAACCTGCAGCTCGCGCTCCCGCGCGCCGACCGCGCCTCGCTCGATAACTGGCAACACATCCTCGTCCCCACCGCCTCGGGCGCCTACGTGCCGATCGGGCAGGTCGCCACGCTCGAGTTCGAATCCGCGCCGCCGGTCATCCAGCGATTCAACCGCGAGCGCTCCGTCACCGTGAAGGCGTGGGTGAGGAACGGTTACAACACCGACCGGCTCACGGCCGAGGTCGTCCGCCGGCTGGAGGCCCAGCCGCTTCCCGCCGGGTACCGCTGGGAGCTCGGCGGCCAGGCCGAGAGCCGCGCGGAGACGTTCGGCGGCTTCGGCACGGCGGTGCTCGTCGCGCTGTTCGGCGTGCTCGCGGTGATCGTGCTCGAGTTCCGCAGCTTCCGCGGGACCGCAATCGTCGCCTCCGTGATCCCGTTGGGGGTGATCGGCGGCCTCGTGGGCCTCTGGCTCACGGGCTACACGCTCTCGTTCACCGCCACGATCGGCTTCATCGCGCTCATCGGCATTGAGATCAAAAACAGCATCCTGCTCGTGGACTTCACGAATCAGCTACGCGAGAAAGGCGTGCCACTGAAGGAGGCGATCGAGCGGGCCGGCGAAACGCGTTTTCTGCCGGTCGTGCTCACCACATGCACCGCCGTAGGTGCGCTGATGCCGCTGGCGCTGCAGCGCTCCGAGCTGTTCTCCCCGCTGGCTATCGTGATCCTCGGGGGCCTGATTAGCTCGCTGCTGCTTTCGCGGCTGGTCACGCCGGTGATGTACTCGCTCATCCCGCCGCCTGGCCCCGCGGTGGCGCAAGCCGAGACCGCGGCCGGCACGCCTGCTGCTCCTCGCGGTGCATGATCCGCCACCGCATTTCCCAACGAAACACCGCGCTGCGCTCGCCGCGCGAGATCGTCGCACGGCTCGGCTTCGCCGCGTACGTGCTTGCGCTGCCCGCCGGCGGTTTCGCCTTCGCGTGGGGCGCGACGCACAGCCATCCCGCGCTGCAGATCGTCGGCGGTGCCGCTGTGGTGGTGTTTGCGGCGCTGCATGTTTTCGGGCGGAAACCGCTGGGCTTCTCCGCGGTCGTGCAGGAGCTCAAGCGCAACCCGTTCAAGGCCGGCGCGCGGGATTCCGGCGCCGCCGCGGGCGAGGCCTGCGTCGAGAAAACGGGCTGCCGGTCTTGCGGCAGCTTGTAACGCGTCCGTCGCACTGCCGACTCACCGCGGACGCACGAGCAGCAGCGTGCGGTCATCGGCCGCGGGCGCGTTGAACGCAAATGTCTCGAGCGCCCGGTCGACCTGCTGCCGGATCTCCGCGAGCGGCAGGTGCCGCGATTCGCGCAGCACCTCGGCGAGACGCACGCGGCCGAATTCCTCGCCCTCGGGGTTCGCCGTCTCGGTGATGCCGTCCGTGAAGAGCACGAGCAGGTCCTGCGGGCCAAGCGTGACGACGGATTCCTCGATGCACTCGTCGAAGAGCGCGCCCTGATCGAGGCCGAGCGCCATGCCCGCCGGGCAGAGCTCCTCGATCGCGCCGTCCTTGGCGCGCACGATCAACACCGGCTCGTGGCCGGCGCGGGCCATCGCGAAGACGTTCGTCCCCAGATCGAGGATGCCGTAGAGCGCGGAGATGAACATCGCCTTCGGCATGTCCGGCTGGACGATGTAGTTCACCATGCGGAGAACGTTCGCCGGCGCCCAGCCGCCCTGCGCCTTCACCCGCAGCGCCGTGCGGCAGGCGGCCATCATCAGCGCCGCCGCGGTGCCCTTGCCGGAGACATCGGCCACGGCGAAACCCCAGCGCCGCTCGCCCACCTCGAAGAAGTCGTAGTAGTCGCCGCCGATCAGCCGCGACGGCGTGTAAAGCGTGTCGATCTCCACCGCAGCGATGTCGGGGTAGACGTTGGGCAACAAGTGCTGTTGCACCTCGTGCGCGACGCGCAGATCGCGTTCGCGGCCGATGCGCTCGCGCTCTTCGACGAGTTTCCGCGAGGTGATGTCGGTCAGGATGCCTTCGTGGTGCGTGGCGCGATTCTCGGCGTCGAACCGCACCGCCGTGCGATCGTCGACCCAGCGCACCTGCCCGTCCTTGCGCACGACCCGGTATTCCTGCCGGTACTCGTGGTGACCGGCCGCGGTGTGCGCACGCACCTCGTCCATCACGCGCGCGACATCGTCCGGATGAATCAGGTCGATGTAGCGTACGCGCCCGCTCACGAGGTCCTGCGCCTGGTAGCCGAACTGCGACACGCTCTCGGAGACGAATTGCACCGCCCAGCCTTCCTGCGCGCGCCAAAGCACGGCGATCGACGGTGAACGCGCGATGATGCGCTCCAGCTCTTCGCGACGCTCAAGCGAGGAGCGCAGCTCCATCTGCGCCTGCCGCCGCTGGGTGATGTCGCGCCCGATCCCGAAGAAAACCGGTGAACCCTTCTCGTCGCGGGTCACCGATCCGGTCGAGGCGTGCCAGCGCCACGTGCCGTCCAGATGGCGGATGCGGTACTCCACCGAGCGGCTCGAAACGCCTGCGGCCCGCACCTCGCGGAAGAATGTGTCGCAGGCCGACACATCCTCGGGATGCACGTACTCGCGATACGAATGGCCCACCACATCCGCCAACGCGTGCCCAAGTTTCAACGTCCACGCCGGCGAAACGAACGTGAACACCCCGGCCACGTCGATCGAGTACAGGATCTCGCTCGCGCTCTCGAAGTAGCGCCGCAACCGCTGCTCGTTGGCCCGTGCCTCCTGCTCGGCGCGCACCCGGTCGGTGATGTCGACGAGCATGGCGAAATGTTGCGTGATCCGGCCCGACTCGTCGCGGAGCACGGCGACGGTGAGCTGCCCCCAGACGAGGCGCCCGTCCTTGTGCACGTAGCGCTTCTCTAGGGTGAAGCTGTCCATCTCGCCGCGGCGCAGGCGCGCCATCAGCGCCTCCTGGTCCTCGCGGTCGTCGGGGTGCGTCGCCTTGAGGATATTCTCGTAGTTGCGCGCCTCGGAGTAGGTCAGGCCGATGATCTGGCAGAAACGATCGTTGAGATGATAGACGTCCGGCTCGCCACGCTCGACCCAGCTGATGCCCACCGGCGCGTGCTCGAAGAGCACCCGCAGCTGGTCGTGCGCGGCCTTCAGTTGCGCGGTGCGCTCGGCGACCCGTTGCTCGAGGCTCTGCGTGAGCTGCTGCACCTCGAACAACGCGAGCTTCTCCTCGGTGACGTCCGTCAGAATGCCGTCGTAGAACGCCACGCGGCCTGTCGCATCACGTCGGGTGACGACGCGGTCGCGGAGCCAGCGGACCTGTCCATCCTTCCGCACGATGCGGTGCTCGAGCGGCGGCGGGTTGCGGCCCTCCAGCGCGGCGCGGGCGTGCTCGAGCACGGCCGCTCGATCGGAGTCCGGCACCATCATGAGCCAGAGGTTCGGGTTGCGGGCGAACTCCTCCATCTCGTACCCGGTCACGGCGAGGCAGGAAGGCGTGTGCGTGGTGGCCACCGCCTGCCCGTCGCGCACCTCGACCGTGTAGTGGTAATCTGTGACGGACGCGAGGAGGAGGCGGTAAAGTGTCTCGCTCTGCTGCACCTGTTCGGTGCGCTCGCGCACGTGCCGTTCAAGATCGCGGGTCAGGCGGCTGAGCTCTTCCTCGACGCGTTTGAGACGCGTCACGTCCGTGTGCACCGTGAGGAAGTATTGCAGGCTTCCGTCGTCGCCGGACACCGGCGTGACGGTCGTCTCGACCCAGAAGAACGTGCCGTCTTTCGCCCGGTTGCGAATCACACCGCGCCAGATCCGGCCCGCGAGCGCCGTCGACCAGAGATTCTTCCAGAATTCCGGCGGATGGAAACCGGAGTTTACCAGACGGTACGTCTGCCCGAGCAGCTCCGCGCGTGCGTAGCGGCTCACCTCGCAG
Organism: Opitutaceae bacterium; assembly: GCA_035298965.1. Lineage (GTDB taxonomy): Bacteria > Verrucomicrobiota > Verrucomicrobiia > Opitutales > Opitutaceae > CAJCBL01. The sequence continues at coordinate 22,003 of DATGXO010000148.1, forward strand.
AAGCGGTCGTTAACGAACCGGATCACGCCCCGCGTATCGGCCACGCTCACGATCGAGTGCGCGTCGACCGCCACCCGCAGCCGCTCGAGGAAACGCTCGGGCAGCGCGGCGTCCGGAAACGAGGCTGCCGATCCGGCGGGCGGAGTGGCGGGTGAGTTCGCGTCGGAGGGAGGCATCGGGCGGCGTTGCCGTCTACCATGCACCAACCCCGGCCCGGCGCCAGCGGTTTGCCGATACTTTTGCCGGCAGGGTTGATTTCGCGCCGTCCCTCATCGGGCCTGGCACCGCAGTTCGCGCACGTACAGCGAGAGAGCCGCGTACGCCGCTTCGGCCGCACGCTCCTGCGCCTCCTCGCGCGTGGCGCCGACAAACGCCACGAAGGCTCCGCGCCGCACCTCCTCGCCTCCGGCCCGCCGATGGCACAGCGCCCAATGCACACACGGCGTCGTCACGCCACGCGCCGAAGCCGGCTCGGCGTAGCCCGTCGTCGCCACCGCCAGATCCGCACCGAAACGCTCGCACGCCCCGTGCGCCATCTGCCAGGCCACCTCGCTCGAAACACAGTCGACCGACTCGGCCGCGGCGCGCTCGACACCGAGCCAGCGGATCTTCTGCTCCAGCGAATAGGCGGTGATCCCGCCGAGAAAGAACGTCGACGCCCCGCTCTCGCGCGTGATCAAAGCCTGAAGCCGGCCGCCGGTCATGCTTTCCGCCACCGCGAGCGTCAGTCGCGGATCACGCGTCATGTGTTCCTTCAGCATCACTCGACAGCGTTCGCATCCGCGCGCACTGCGCAACTCTCCCGAGACCCGGAGTCACGACCGGCGTGGTTGCCGGCGAGATCGCGGCCTGGCGACCCGGAGTTTGCCGGCGAGTCCGGCGGTCGTCGCGAGACTGCGGGCACAGCAGTCTCGCCTGACATTCAAGGTGTGCGGCGCGACGGCCGCGATCATCGCAGGACCGGCCAGGCCGGCTTCAGGCGATGTGCCGGTACTTCACCGGCGGAATCTTGAAACGGTGGCCGGAGTCGAGGTCCGTGAAGATGTGCCAAGCCGGGTCGTCCGCCCGATGCACATAAACCTCCAACACCTGCCCTTGGTTGTAGTGATATTCCTCAGTCTCGATCAGGTGGTCCTCGTGCCGAATGGCTTCGCCGAGTTCCCCGCTATGATTCTCCAGAATCTCGATTTTCCAATTCATGGGAGGATGGGGTTACACTGCAATGCGCCAGGAGTTGGCGCAGTCCGCAGCATGGCCCGGCACGCGGAGCGGTCAAGCGGACCAACAGCCGCCGGCGCGACCTAGAAGAATTTTTCGCGTTCAGTGTTCAGCCCGCTTCTCGGCGCACACGCGCAACGCCGCGAGCCCCGCCTCGACCTCGCGTGCCTCGGCCCGGCGAGCGAGCAGCCCGAACCAACGCGCCAGCGGGCTCCAGCCCACGCGTCCCTCGCTCGTCCACGTCACGCTCGTGCCACGCCCACCGCCGGTCGCCACGAGTGAGAATGACCCTTCCGCGGTGAGCGGCAGCCCGGCGAAGCTCATGCGGTAACGCACCAGCTCCGGCGCGCGCGTCTCGAGGATCTCCGCCCGCCCGCCGCCCTGGCCCGCGCTGCGCCACTGCGTCCACGCGCCCGCGCCGGTGGTGACCGCGGAGAACTGCGTTTCCATCTGCGGATCGCGCGTGGTGAGCGGGCTCCATTCGCGCCAGCGCGCGAGATCGCCCACGAGCGGGAACACCGCTTCCGGCGGCGCGTCCACCGCCACCCCTCCGGCCACGCGATAGTTCCGCGGCAGCACGAAGCCGACGAGCGCGAGCACGACGGCGATCACCGCAAAAGCCAAGCTGAAGCGAAGGAGGTAGCGCATGGGAAAACAGGTGCGGCCGCGCGAGGCTCAGCCCAGTTCGATCCCGACCGGGCAATGGTCGGATCCCTTCACCTCGGGCTGGATGAATGCGCTGCGCAGCCGCGGCCGCAGCAGCGCCGAGATGCCGAAATAGTCGATACGCCACCCGATGTTCCGCGCGCGCGCGTTGCTCATCTGGCTCCACCAGCTGTAGTGGCCACCCTCGCCGGGATGCAGGTCGCGGAACGTGTCGGCGAAGCCCGCCGCCACGAGATTGGAGAACCCCTCGCGCTCCTCCCACGTGAAGCCGTGGGTGCGCTCATTGCTCTTCGGGTTCGCGAGATCGATCGGCGTGTGCGCGACGTTGAGGTCGCCGCAGAACACCACCGGTTTCTTCGCCTCGAGTTGTTTGAGAAACTTCAGGAACGCCGGATCCCATTCCTTGTGCCGGTACGGCAGGCGCTCGAGCTCGCGCTTCGAGTTCGGCGTGTAGCAGTTCACGAGGAAAAACTCGTCGAACTCCGTCGTGAGCACGCGTCCCTCCTTGTCTTCCAGCAGCCCGCCGAGCCCGCGTTGCACGCCGAGCGCCGGCCGCCGCGTGAGCGTGAGTGTGCCGCTGTAGCCGGGTTTCTCCGCGCTGTTCCAATGCGCCGTGTAACCTTCCGGCCAGAACACCGCCACCTGCTCCTCGCGCGCCTTCGTCTCCTGCAGGCAGACGACATCCGCCTGCTCGCGCTCGATCCAGTCGAGCAACCCCTTGTTCAGCACGGCGCGCACGCCGTTCACGTTCCAACTCACGAGCTTCATGGCCGCCGAGCCAAGCCGCCCCGCCCGCCGCGGCGAGCGAAAACCGGTCCGCGCCCAGCACGCCCGCGTCTCCGTGCTTTGCGCGCAGCGCCGGGCTTTGGCCTTGCGACCGCGCCCCGCTCTGGAAAATAGGGGCAACCCGGCTTCGTCTGCGCAACACCGAGCGATGAACCTCTCCCAAATGCCCCGCCCGTCCAAGTGGCCCTACTTCACCGGCGACGCTGTCCTGCTCGCCCTCGCGTGCTACGTCGGCCTCACCGCGAACCCGCTCTCGTCGCTCGCCCTCTCCATCATCTTCGGCTGCGTCGCCCTCGGCGCGCTCCTCGCCGCCGTACCGTACCTGCTCGACGCCCTCGCCGAGCAACGCGCCGCCGACGCGGTCTTCCAACAAAAACTCGAGGCGCAAAACCAGCGCCTCGCCCACGCGACCGAGGTGCTCGCCGCCACCGCTGCGCAGATCAAGGCTGCGCACGACGCCGCCGCGAAAGCCGTGCACGCCGCCGATGCGTTGCCCTACAAGCTCCAAGAGAAGATCGCCGAGTTCACCAATCAGCTCCAAGAACGCGAAGACGAGGACAAGGCCGCCATGGCCAAGGAACTCGATCTCCTCCGCGACACCGAAGGCCAGCGTCTCACCGCCCTCGTCGGCACGATCCAGTCCGCCACCAAGGAGTTCGCCGCGATCGAGAAGGAGGCCCGCGCCGCGCTCGAGGCCGCCCGCCGCGAAGCCACCGAAGCCGCCCCCGCCCTCGCCGCCGCACTCGGCGCCGCGACCACCCGCGCCGAAGCCGCGCTCAACCAATCCTCCACTCAGGCGCAAAACGCCATCGGCGCCACTGAGGCCCGCGCACGCGAAGCCGCCGCCGCCGCCGAATCCATCGCCGACCGCCTGCTCGAACGCACCGCCGCCCTCCGCCAGCTCGAACAGGAGATCACCTCCGGCCTTCAACAAAAGATCGAGCAACTCCACGCCGCCGCGCACGCCATCGAGACCGCCGCGAAAACCGCCCGCCGCCCCCGCGCCGCCGAGGAGAAACCCGAGCCCGCGGCCGGCGACGCCACGCCGTCCGCCGCCACGCCTGCCACCGAGGCTTCAGCGCCCGCGACAGCCCTGCCGGTGATGCAGCTCACGGCATTTCCCCGCGCCAAACGCGAGCCAGCCGCCCCGCGCGCCGAGGCACCCGAATCTTCCGCCGTCGAATCGACGCTCGCTTCGCCCGCCGCCGAGTCCGCCACCGCCGCAGCCGCGGCCACACCCGCCGCTTCCATCGAGACCGAGCCGGCACCCGCCTCGGAACCGCCGCCGAAACGCGAGCCGCGCCGCAAGTCGTCCGCCCGCAGCGTGGGCGAGGCCGTGTTGCCCGGTTTCGCCGAGCCCGAGATCGTCTACGACGCCGAGCCCGCCACGCACTCCGCCCCCGCGAAAACCGCCGACGGCACCACGCGCCTCCTCGTCACCGCCTATATCGGGATCGGCAACAAGGTCTTCATCCGCGGCGAAGGCCCCGGCCTGAGCTGGGATAAGGGCGTGCCGATGGAGTTCGTCTCGATCGGCAAATGGTCCTGGGAAACCAGCGACGCGATCGACCCGCTCAAGATCCAGCTCTTCAAGAACGACGACCTCGCCGCCCAGGGCGAAGCCATCACGCTCCCGCCCGGCCATCACATCGAGGCCACGCCCGTCTTCCGCGCCGAAGATCCGTTCTGAGACCCGGCGGCGTCTGAACCGATTCGCCTGCGGCGCGCGCGCATGCTCGCAGCTTCCGCGCTTGGACTCGCGTCCATTGGCGTCCATTCGCGGTTTCTTCAGCGCCGGGTCGCGTCCCACTCAGCCCGCAACCTTCTCGCGGTTCCAGCCGCGGTGGCTGATGTCGAGCCAGAGGTTGTAGGTCGCCACGAACGAGGGGAAGAGGTTCTGGATGATCCCCACCGAGTCATTCTTGCCCCACACGAAGTAGGCCAGGGTCATCAGGCTGCCGAGCACGCTCATGTACCAGAACAGCCGCGGCACCACGACCTTGCCCGCGCGCTTCGCGGCCCACCATTGCACGAACCAGCGTCCGGCGAACATCGTCGCCCCCGTGTAGCCGATGAGCTTCCACGCCGTGATCGTGAGCTGCGTGCCGAACAGCGAGCCGTTGAACAATACCTCGTTCATCCTCCGCAGCTAGCAGGCCCCCGCCCTGAAATCAGGCGAAATCTCCATCTTGCCCCGGCCGCGCCCGAGTAGTGGTTCTGTCGTTGCACCGCGGCGCGGGCTCTGCGACCTTCCGGCGCCCCCCGGCGCAGCGCCGCCCGATCGCGCTCCCCTGAATCCCGCGCCCGATGAAAAAATACACCCACGCGTGGATCGCCTTCAAGGCGATCGAACGCCTCCAACTCGCCCCGCTCACCGGCACCGACCGCGCCGACGCCGACGACCTCACCCGCTGGTTCATGGCCCACCGCGACGGCGTGATCGCCGGCGCCTGGTACCCCGACGAAATCATCAAGGACAACGCCAGCTCGCACATCCTGAAGCTCTCGCCCGTGGCGACCGGCGGCGAGCCGCTGCGCAAACTCCCGCCGAAGATGAAGCTCCGCGCCTTCGTCGAGCGCTCGCCGCTCCGCACGCAGGCGTTCACGACCGACCGCGACACGAACCTGCCGGCCCGCTGCGAGGCGCTGGCCCACTCCGTGATCGACAGCCTCCGCGTGCAACAAGCCGAGCCCAAGGGTTCGCCCATCGCCCCCACCAACAACCACATCGCGCTCCGGCTCTTCATGCTCAGCCACTATGTGGCCGATGCGCACATGCCGCTCCACTGCGACAGCCGCCGATTCTCCGAGCCGCCCGACGTACACGCCCTCATCGAGAAAACGTGGGAGGACGAGATCGAGCAACACGTCGACATCGACACCGCCAACGAGCGCTTCCGCTACACCCCGGAAGGCTTCCCGCGCACCCTCGGCAAATCCGAGTATGCCGCCTCACTGCTCAAAGGCACCGAGGACGAACTCGCCACGCGCGCCTTCTCGCTCGAGTGGGGCACCGGCAACGGCAGCGTGCTCGAATACATGGAAGCCGTCTGCCAGCACGCCTTCCTCCTCTCGTGCAGCTTCCTGCCGCTCGCGTGCGCGCCGACCACCATCACCCGCCAGAACTGGCGCAGCCTGCCGGGCCAGCAACCGAGCTTCGACGAGTTCAGCCTCATCGCGCTCTCCGATGCGATCGATTCCGTCGCCCGCGTGTGGCTCCGCGTCTGGCGGCGCTACCGGAAGAGCGGTTGAACCTCGCCGTGCGCAAAACCGTCCCCTTGGTTGAGCGGCGTCAACGCCGCCCGCCGCGCAGTCGGCTATCTTCGGCGCGTGCGAACAACCACCGCCGCGCGCTCCCACTCCTGGCCCGCTCTCGTGCTTCCGCGCGAACACGGGAGCTGGAGCCTCGCGCTCGAACCGGTGGCGCTCGGTCTGCTTGCGGCGCCGTCCGCCGCGAGCGCGCTGCTCGGGCTGGCCGCCGCAACCGCCTTTCTCGCGCGAAGACCGGCGCAGTTCGTCGCCGGGCGTTTCGGTCCCGCGCAACAGGCCGAGGCGGCCGCACCGCTCTCGGGGCTGATCGGGATCGCAGTCGTGGCGACACTGGACGCCGGTTGGCTCGGCGGCTGGTCGGCGCTCACGCCGCTGTTGCCGGCGCTCGTGCCCGCGGCGTTGTTCGCGCACTTCGATGCCCGCGGTGAAGCGCGCACCGCAGCGGCAGAACTCGCCGGCTGCGCCGCCTTCGCGTTCGTGCCCGCCGCCTGCGCGACGCTCGCTGGCCACGGACTCGGCCCGACACTGGCGCTCGGCGTGCTTTCACTCTGTCGCGCCGCGCCGGCCGTCCTGGTCGTGCGCACGTTCCTACGACGCCGTAAAGATCAGCCAACGGCGATCGCTCCCGTGGTGGCGTCGAGCTTCGTCGCGACCGGTGTGATCGCGTGTCTCGCGGCTGCCGGATTCACGTCCGGTGCCGCGCTGGCCGTCGCGCTCCTCCTCCTTGTCCGCACCGTGTGGCTGCTCGGGCCGCGCCCGCCGACGCTGCGCGCCACGCGACTCGGCGTGCTCGAGGCGGCGCTCGGCGTGGCGTTTGTTCTCGCCGCCGGCTTGGGCGTCGGCGGCTGAACGCTATTCTTTCCACCATGAGTTCCCGCACCCTCCTCGATCCCGCGCGCGGCGACGCCACGTCGCTGCCCGCCGCCACGCAATTCTCCGACAACGGCATCGTGAGCCGCACCGTGCTCTCCGCCGGCCGCACACGCGTGGTGCTCTTCGGTTTCGCCGCCGGGCAGGAACTCACGGAGCACGCCTCGCCGGCCCGCGCGCTCGTGCAGATGCTCTCCGGCCGCGCCGAGTGGACGCTCGCCGGCGAAAAACGCACGCTCGGCCCCGGCGATCTCCTCCACATGCCGCCCGGCCTGCCGCACGCCGTGCGCGCGCTCGAGGCGTTCTCGATGCTGCTCACGCTGGTGCGGGAAAACAACGCCGCCGTCACGCCCGCCGCCGCCGGCGACGGGATGGAGTGAAGCCAAGAATCCATGACAAACTCCCGTTTCAAGAAACTCGATGTCCGCCCGCTGCTCGAGCGCGGCGAGGAGCCGTTCACCACGATCCAGTCCGCGCTCGTCGGACTCGCGCCCGGCCAGGGCCTGAGTGTGATCGCACCGTTTCTCCCGTCGCCACTCGTCGAGCGCCTGAAGGCCGCCGGCTACAATGCGCGCGTCGAGCGCCGGGCCGATGGCGGGTGGCAGGTGGATTTTTGGCGCGACTGAGCGCGGTTTCCCGCCTTCCTTCCGCGCATGCCGGACCAACCCGCCGAGCTGCGCGCCGCGGCCCTCGCCCACACGCTCCGGGCGTGTGAACTCTTCGCGGGGTTGCCCGCGGCCGATGTCGAGGCGATCGCGGCGTTTTCCGTGCTCAAGCCGCTCGCGAAGGGCGCGCTGCTCTTCCGCGAGGGCGAGACGAGCGAAGGCTTCTATGTCGTGCAACGCGGCGCCGTGAGCGTGCACCGCGTGAGCGCGGCCGGGAAGGAGCAGGTCATCCACGTTTTCCGCGCCGGAGAGTCGTTCGCCGAGATCACGCTCGCGGCGAATTCGGGCTACCCGGCCGACGCGCGCGCCGTCGAGGCCAGCGCCGTGGTGCTGATCCCGCGCGCACCGATGCTCGCGCTGCTCGGCCGCCGCCCCGATCTCGCGCTCCGCATGCTCGGCGCGATGAGCCAACACCTGCGCGTGCTCGTGGGCCTGCTCGACGACCTCACGCTCAAGGATGTGGAGACGCGCCTGCTGAACTGGCTGGCGAAACGTTGCCCGCCCGCCGCGGCCGAGGCGCGCGTCGAGCTGCGCTCGACGAAACGTACGCTTGCCGCCGAGCTCGGCACGACGAGCGAGACGCTTTCGCGCACCTTCGCGCGCCTGCGTACCGCCGGGTTGATCCGCGTGGAGAAATCCGCCGTGCACGTGCGCGACGTCCCCGGGTTGCGGGCACGCTTCGCGAAACTGCTCGGCGAGTGAGGCCGCACCCAACGCCTCCGCCTCGCCCGCCGGATGCGGCAGCCACCAGCATCGGCATGCGACCATGCGCGCAACGATGTCGAGCCGGGAACCGCCAAAGACGGAGTCACGGGTTCTCCGCCGGCGCGACTGTCAACGCCTCCAGCCGCGCGCCGAGATCGGGCCCGGGGCGCAATAGCGCCTCGTCGAGCCATCGCAGAGCCAGCGGCGCCGCGGGTTCAAGCAGCCACGCGAGCAGCACATGGGGCGGGATTTCGCCGGTGGCGTTGAACTTCACCTCCAGCACCGCATGCGGGCTCCGGGTTCGGTCCGCCAGCCGTCGGGTATGCTCCGGGGAGATCAGGCGATCGTCGCCCGCGACGACGTAGAGAACCGGCACCGGCGTCCGCTCCGCCGCGCCGAGGATGTCGGCCGCCGCCCAATCGACATGACCCAGACGCCCGGCGTTATCGATGGTCCGGTCAAAATCAGCTTGGCTCCAACCGCCGACAAACTGCGGCACCGTCGCGCGCGCAAACTCGACGATCGCGCTGCGCGGGTCGCTGAACGGCTCGATCGCCACGACCACGGCCACACGTCCATCCGAGCCGGCGAGCTGGAGACCGACGCTCGCGCCGTACGAAAGACCGAGCACCCCCAGACGGCCGACGAGCAGGTCTTTCCGCTCCAAGTCATCGATCACCTGCCGCAGATCAGATGCCTCGAACGCGCCGTAACCGATCCAATCTCCGGTGGAACGGCCATGCCCGCGCAGGTCGACCAACACCACGCGATAGTTCTGCTGCGCCAAGAAGAGCGCCCAATGGATCATGTTCTCCCGGGAGTCGCCGTAGCCATGCAGGACCAACACCGTGCCTTTCGGCTGAACCGGGGTCGACCCCGTGGCGTCCGGCAGCCTCCAATCCGACTGCGGCCACACCGGTGCCGTCCCATGCTTGGATTCGCCCGTTTTGATCGAGTGCACGAGCTGGTAGTCGCCCGGTTCGATCACCGCAACCGCCAGCTCCGCGGCGGGCGGGCCGACCGGCACCCGCCAAGCGCGACGGTAGAGCCGGTCGTTGTGGGCGAGCACCGCGGCATTTTCCGGACGCAGCACCCAAACCACGTCGCGTCGGTTCGGCGCTTCCACGACCGCTTTCGTGAGCATTTGGCCCACACAACCGGAAGTCAGGAGCACCGCGACGCTCATCAGGGCGCCGATGAGCACGCGAGGGACGAAATCGGGGCGGTGGTCGTTCGGGGAAAAGCTCACGCAGCAGGGAGAATCCCGGTGAGGTGACCCCTCGCCTGGCACGATTGCGACACAAGAATCCATCCCACCGTATTCCAGCACCGAGCCGTAACCAAATTCCCTCCGCCGGTGACAGCCGAAGCTGCCACCAGCGGAGGCCAGACACCGCGAACGGTACCCACGCATGGGGATGCAGGCAGAAACCAGACGGCGACGACTCCCGTGGAGGCGCGATCGCGACTCTGCGCCAAAAACAGCACCGCGAAAGTCCGCAACGCGGAAGCGCGCAGAATCACCGCGGCGGGCGCCGTGAAGCGGCGCCGCTACAGCTGAATTGGATCATCACGATTCCGGCGTGCCGACCTACGCGCACACTCCGTACGCACGTCCTCACCATTCGCGCCGAACGCGGCGCGCGCTTGTCTCGTATTGGGTGACAAGCACCCGTTCGCCGGGTCGATCAATTTCCCGCCCACACATCGGCCAGCGCGCGGTGTTCGAGCGACATCTCGGAGAATCGCACCGTGCAGCCCGAGCCCACCGGCGATTGCGCGCTGAAGCCAATGCGCAGGTCGTCGGTCTTCTCGAGCCGGAAGCCGCGGATGAGAAACCAGCTCTTCCCGTCGGCCGACGAATAGCAGGCGAACGTGTTGCCCGGGACGCTGCCGGTGATGCGGAAGTACACCGCGTCCTCCGGCACGGCCATCGAGTTGCAGTCGTCGCCCACGCCATTGCAGACGACCGTCACGACGCGGTTCGTGCCGCGATAGTCCTGCTCGAAGCAGAACTTCATGAAATGCTGCGGATCGTTGACGAGCACCAGCACGCCGGCATCCCAGCGCGTGCCGAAGCCGGGGCGGATTTTAGCCGTGAGCACGAACGGCCCTTTCGCCGGACGCGTCACCAGCCGCGGCGACAAGTCGCGCGCGAAATTGCCGTCGGGTGCGACGAACAGATCGGTGTTCGCCGGCGCCGTGATCTCGACTTCACGCGGGCCGAGCACTTGGTAAGCGGCGGCTTTGTTTTCGAGCGCCCAATCGCCGGGAAGCGCAAGCGTTTCGTCGGCGACGGAGATC